>DASQPC010000112.1:0-3118 GCA_035644155.1 Candidatus Methylomirabilota bacterium | reverse complement strand
CTCAAAACATACTTCCTATAATTCTTTGAACAAAAAAGTCTGTCTCAAAAGCAGACTTTTTTGTTGGAAAAAAATGTGTATGCTACAATAGCAACGCCATGGATCAAGTCTCCCAAATCCGCGAAAAAATAGATATTGTCTCCTTCCTCTCTGAATTTATCCATTTGAAAAAAGCAGGGAGAAATTTTAAAGCCAATTGCCCTTTTCATGGCGAAAAAACGCCTTCTTTTGTTGTATCTCCTGAACGGCAAATTTGGCACTGCTTTGGATGTGGCAAAGGTGGCGATGTCTATACCTTTCTTATGGAGTATGAGAAGTTGGAATTTCCTGAGGCGCTTCGTCTTTTGGCAAAGCGTACTGGCATTGAGCTTATTTCATCGAGAGGCATGAGTAAGCAAACCTCACAAAAGGAACGATTGTATGAAGTCAATAGTTTTGCCAAAGAGTATTATCATTATGTCTTGACCAAACTTCCAGCAGGCAAACGCGCAATGAAATATCTCATTGATCGAGGCGTCACACAAAAAGTGATAGAAACATTTAAACTTGGGTTTGCTCCCGCAACAGGGAGTGCGCTGGTCAAATATTTGCTTGAGAAGAAAAAATATACACGAGAAGATGTGCTTGATGCTGGTTTGGCATTTTCTGGTCGATCAGGGCTCATTGATTTTTTTCGAGGACGATTGCTTTTCCCCCTTATTGATCATCGCGATAATGTGGTTGGATTTGCTGGACGTGTTCTTGAGGCAGATGCTCCATCAAAATATATTAATACACGAGAAACACTGATATATCACAAAGGTGAACATGTGTTTGGGCTTAATATCACCAAAGATGCCATCAGACGAGAAAATCAAGCAATTATTGTCGAAGGGGAATTTGATGTGCTTTCTTGTTTTGAACATGGCATTGGCAATGTTATTGCTGTCAAAGGAACTGCTCTTACCGAAAATCAAGTCAATCTTATCGCTCGGTTTGCTGAAAAAATTACGTTCTGTTTTGATGATGATAAAGCAGGTCAGGAGGCGATTAAGCGGAGTCTTGTTGTCGTTGAGAAGAAAGGTCTCACGCCAACAGTTATTGTTCCACCAAATGGTAAAGATCCGGATGAAGCCCTCAAGAATGATCCAGGACAGTTTAAAAAAGCAGTCAAAGAAGATGTGGGTGTCTACGATTACCTTCTGACAAGACTTTTAAAAATATATGATACGAAAACCGCAGAGGGTAAAAAAGCAATCGCAGATGAATTTCTTGCATCTGTTGCTTTAATCCAAAATGAAATTATCAAAGAGCATTTCTTAAGAAAACTGAGTAATGAAGTAGGAACATCCTATGAAAGCATTGCGAAGGAACTCCAACGCCTTTTGGGGAAAACAAACTTTGTCAAAGCAACTATTGCTGCTCCTAAAGCAAAACGACCTCGAGAGGAAATGTTAGAAGAATATCTTTTGGCACTTATCGTCCAGAGTGATCAACAAAAAGTCGCGTTACAAAAAGCAATCAAACTCCTTTCAGAAGTGATGACCAAAGAACGAGCATACCAAAAAATCCTGTTTCACCTTTTGGAGCATTTTGAGAAGGAAGACCATTTTAACAGTCAACATTTTGGCAATAACCTGCCACAAGAACTAACCACAAGTTATGATACATCACTGCTCTTTCCGCTACCTGCATTTGAGAGTCAGGAGAAGTTACTCCAGGAAGTTGAGAAAAAAGCAGGCGAGTTAAAAGAAATCTACATAAAAAAGAGAATGAAAGAATTGACAGAAGAGATACAAGCAAAAGAAAGAGAGGAAGGAGACGAGAGTACCATGGAACAGCATTTAGTAGAATTACGAAAAAAATATTCCCATCTTGCTTCACAACTAGAGACTAGCTAATTCCTCCTGGTATTTCTATAATAATAGTTATTATGACAGAACCCATTTTAGAAGTTACTAATTTAGTAAAGGTGTATGGATCTTCTCGTGTTGTTGATGGTATTTCCTTTTCTGTCCCACGAGGGAAAATTGTCGGCTTTCTTGGTCCAAATGGCGCCGGGAAAACAACAACAATTCACATGCTGCTTGGTATTACTTCGCCGACTGTGGGTAGTATTTCTTTCTTTGGAAAAGATTTCTTTAAGCATAAACAAGCAATATTACAACGGATAAATTTTGCTTCCGCTTTTAATACCTTACAAGGGAGAATTACCGTAAGAGAAAATTTGGTTGTTTTTGCTCAGTTGTATGGTATAAAAAATCCAAAAAAGAAAATTGCAGAGTTTATATCCTACTTTGAGATCGAAGAGATTCTGACTCAGCGATATATGGATCTTTCTGCGGGTCAGAAGACACGGGTTAATATTATCAAGGCACTTCTCAACGATCCTGAGATTATTCTTATGGATGAACCAACTGCTTCTCTTGATCCAGATATTGCCGATAAAACACTTTCATATATTGAGCAATTGAAAAAAGAGAGGAATTTGACGCTTTTATATACAAGTCATAATATGAATGAGATAACAAGAATTTGCGATGAAGTAATCTTTCTTGATCATGGCAAGATTGTCGCGCATGATACACCACTTGGTTTAACAAGACTTATTAAAGAGACAGAGTTACGACTTGTCATTAGTCATGGAGCAGAATTATTGGAGAAATATTTACGAGAGCAAACATATACGTTTTCTTTCCATGATAAAACAAGAGTAAGTATTACGGTAGAGGAGAAACAGGTTCCTCAATTGC
The DNA here is from genome assembly GCA_035644155.1 of Candidatus Methylomirabilota bacterium. GTDB lineage: Bacteria > Patescibacteriota > Microgenomatia > Levybacterales > UBA12049 > DATIGJ01. The sequence goes on along the minus strand of DASQPC010000112.1, from coordinate 386 downwards.
TTTTTGCTCTTAGCAAACAAGGCATTGAAATTACGGATATCGAGATCAATAAACCGACACTCGAAGATGTTTTTTTGCATATTGCAAGAGGAGGAAACGCATGAGCTTTAGTCGAATGAAAGGGCTTTTTATACAAGAATTTTTTATAACAATTCGATCCTATGAGGTAATCTTGGATATTTTTGTTTTTCCAATCATGGCTGTAATTGTTTTTGGATTCTTATCGCTATTTATTGCCCGATCTACAACTGAATCTCTTGCATCATCTCTTCTTATAGGTATGCTTTTTTGGCAAATTATTTTTATTGTGCAATATTCAGTATCTGTAGGTAATCACTGGTGCTAGTTTGAAAAGGAGATAAAACGAGAGTAGCATGGAATCCACA
>DASQPC010000111.1:0-17092 GCA_035644155.1 Candidatus Methylomirabilota bacterium | reverse complement strand
TCCTTCGTATAAACCCAGAAAAATTATAAAAAGCTTCTTTTCATTATTGTTATCTTGTATTTTCTCCCTGGGACAAGCTACTATAAAAGTATGGATATTTCTCTCAAAAAGAAAGAACATAGTTTGTGGAAAAATTTGCTCTACAGTGGATCTCTTGAGACAGAGAATATTGCTCTTTTGAAACAATTTTTCTTCATCAATACATTTGCATTATTGGGTTTTGTGTCAGCATTTGTTTTTGGCACGCTCCATATTTTTGCCAAACATTATTATGTAGGATTTCCTGAGATATTAGGAGGAATTGTTTTTCTCTTGACGATTCTTTTGCTCAGAGTAAGTAAAAAACTCCAACTGTGTAAAATTTCTCTTTTGATTACGCTTGGTGTCTTGTTGATTGTTATGCTCGCAACTGGCGGAACAGCTCATACTGGTATTTTTTGGTATTTTTCTTTTCCTGTTGTTGCTTTTTTCCTCATGGGAAAAGAGAAAGGAACATTTTGGATCTTGAGTTTGTATATTGTTACTCTTTTATTATTTATTCTTGGATCACGAGGGATAGTAAGCGTTGCTTATACATTTATAGAAATTCGACAACTCTTAGCAAGTTTGTTGGTGACAAGTATACTTGTTTATCTTTACCAGAGTTCAATAGAGAGGACAGAGGTGGCATTGGAGCAAGGTTCAGATCAACTACAAATTGCAAAGCGAGCTATTGAACAAGAAAAAGTTGTCGATGAGGCGCTTCTTGCCAGTATTGGTGAAGGTATGATTGCCTTGGGAAGTAGCGGGGAAGTATTAATTATTAATCATGCAGCGTCAGCTCTCTTGAAGCTTGAAGATAATAGTATTATTGGACAGAACTTTAGTGTTGTAACTCGTCTAAAAGATGCAAAGGGTAGGCTTATTTTGGATGAACAGCGCCCGTGGTATCAAGCGGTCCATACAGGGGAGAAAATTACAGGAGAATATAGTTTGGTACGCAGTGATAATTCAGAAATACCTATAGCTCTTGTTGCTGGACCTGTAGTACTCAATGATAAAATTATTGGTGTTATAGAACTCTTCAGAGATATTACAGAGGAGAAAAAACTTGATCAGACTAAAAGTGAATTTGTAGCTCTTGCTTCTCACCAACTTCGCACACCAATTTCTGCTATTGCTTGGTTTACTGAAATGCTTTTACATGGGGACTGTGGTCCATTGACTGATGAACAGACAGTACAGTTAAAACAAGTATATCAAAGTAATAAACGCATGGCAGTATTAGTGGATGAACTCTTAAATGTTTCTCGTGTAGAATTAGGAAATTTTACTGTTGATCCTCAACCTCTCAATCTTGTCCAAATAAGTCATACAATACTTACGGAAGAATTGGGAAAACAAAAAGTTATCAAAAACCTCAAAACGAAAGAAGAGTATGCGGAAAATTTGCCGAGTTTATCAGCAGATATGACGATCGTTAGGATAATTTTTCAGCATCTTTTTGCAAATGCGATTAAATATACACCACAAAATGGTACGATAACAATCGCGATTGCGCCAGAAGGGACATCTGGGCTTTTATTTAAAATAAGTGATACAGGTTATGGTATCCCGAAAGAACAACAAGGCAAAGTATTTAGTAAGCTTTTCCGAGCTGATAATGTCAAAGTGAAAGATACAGATGGTACAGGACTTGGGTTGTATATTGTTAAATCACTTGTAGAGGAAACTGGCGGAAAGATCTGGTTTGAATCAGATGAAGGGAAAGGGAGTACGTTTTTTGTTTTGTTTCCTCCAGAGGGAATGAAAATTAAAAAGGGTGAGAAATTGGCAGCGGTAAAATTATAAAATATTTCTTAATTACTTTTTAAAATTTTATTAATCTCATCTGCCGCAGTCTGGAGAGCGTTTGTCGATGTTGTTTGTCCAGACCAAGCTGCTTCTATTTGTCCCATTAGTGTCTTTTTGATGCTATCAGCGTTCAGAACATTCGGCTCTGCAACGCTATTTTGGATCTGTTCGATGAACACTTTTGTGAAGAAATCTGTAAGAACTGCTTGGTGATTGGTAAGATCTATTCTTCTACTTGGGATAGCACCAATTGTATTTGCAAGCAAATCTCCATAGCGTGTTGTATTTGTTGTGGGTTGAACCTGTGTGTTAAACCATTGTAAGAATTCCCATGCTGCTTTTTTATATTGACTTTTTGCCGTGACACCCATGAACCAACTGTACTGTAATGTGGTAGGTTTTTTAAAGTATGGAAGGGGAGCGACACCAACTGTTGTTTCAAATTTATCTTTGAAGCCTTCTTTAAAAAGAGCTTTAGGCCAGGGCGGAGCGATAACCATTGCAACTTTACCTTTAGAAAAATCAAAAAAATTACTATTATTATCAGTTGCTTTTTCTTTAAATAAACGTAGTTCTCCATCCAAGACTTCTTGTCCTTCAGGTGAGTTAAAAAGAGCCTGAGAGAGATTACTTGAAAGATACTGTCCATTATTAGTAAATAACCACGCGAGGAATGGATCCACGACTTGCCAGTCATTACCTTTTAAGAAAGCAATACCATACTGAGTAATATTTCCTTTTTGATCATATTTTGTTGTTTTTTTAGCAACATCGACAAGCTCGTTAAATGTCGTTGGAGGTTTAGAAATACCTGCTTTTTGAAAGAGATCTTTGTTATATACCAATGTATATGTATTAACCTCAGTTGGGAAGCCCCATATCTTGCCGTCAATTGTTGCGCCTACATTTGAGACATACTGTGTCTTGACATCAGTAACAACAGATGCTGGTGGAGTATCTAAGACATTATTTTTAACATAAGAAGGAGCCCAGGCAGAATAAATTTGATAAATATCAGGAGGAGTACCAGCATCATTTAAAAGTTGCAGAGTTTTAGCATACTCACCAACTTGTATCACTTGAATCTGAAATGCGATTTCTGGATGAAGTTTGACATATTCTTCAAGATATTGTTTGAGTCCTTTTGATTTAAGCTTGCCATTTTCATAAATACCATCTGTTTGGAATTGCTCGGTCCAATGAATAGCATAATTAAGCCGTATTGGTGCTGTTGGACTGCCAATGAGTTTATGCAGACGTGGTTTTCCCATGGCTTGCGTATTTGAAGATTCTTTTTGTTGAGATGGTTGCTGTTTGGCTACTGGTTTTTGAAACAAGAAAAAGGCACCTGCTCCTAATAGCAAAATAATGAAAAGAGAAAGCACAGAAATAATCTTTTTTTTCTGAGATTGTATTTTCGGTTCTGGAGTAACCGAAGATTGTAGCGCAGGTGGTTGTGTCTGTGATTCTTCCATAAGTTAGTATGCTCTTATAAGAGCATATGAGGGGAGGCCTGTGGTTGTCAAGAGAACAAAAATTATTTCCTCTAGTTGTTGCATTGATAAAAAGTTTATATACTGCAATTAGCTATGTTTTTTTTTAACAGACTTCTTATTAGAATTATTTTTCTTGTAGTCTTTCTTTTTAGTATAAGTATTGGGATTTATCTTACGCTATTTATTCAATCCCAGGTGCGTCGTGAAGAAGCTGCAATTTTGCAAAATGGTATTGCTTTCTCTGAGCTCACTGCGCCGTTGTTGTATGAAGATTATTTAACTGCCTCAGCGCGTGGTTTTCCTCGTTTCCAAGATATCGCTAAAGAGCGTCTTAAAAAAAATGCTGATATCACGCAAGTAGTGCTTATTGCTACCAATGGTAAGATTATTTTTGATACCAATGATTTCAACACAGGTGCTATTTCCGGACGGACAAGTACAGGGAAAGATAGATTTATCGATGCTCAACAAACACGTGATTTTCTCCAGCAAACAACAACGCAGTCTCGCACATTTTTTCAGGGAAACGAACGGTTTACTGAAATTGTTGTCCCTATAACGGAAATAGGAGGAGATCACGTGTTTTCAATGCGTTATCTGCTTTCATATCGATCACTAGAAGGGCATAAATTTGAAATTTATCGAGACGCTCTTGTAACATTTCTTCCATTGTTTTTGTTGACAATTGGTTCTGGTATTGCACTTGCAATATCAATCATCAGACCAATTGAACAGTTGTCCCGTGCGACAGAGCAGATTGAACGAGGCGATCTAACAGTCCAAATTCCTGTTCATTCTCATGATGAACTCGGGAAACTCACCGATGCTTTTAATAAAATGGCTACACAACTGAAACAATATTACACGCAGCTAGAACAGAAAGTACAGGAAAAAACACTACAGCTCGCGCAAAAAGTTAAGGAAGTCGAAGCGGAACGAGCAAAAGATGAAGCTATACTCGATAGTATCGGTGATGGGATGATTGTAACAGATGAGATGGGTAAAATAATTCTTATGAATATTGTGGCGGCACAACTTGTCGAAGTTGATCCAATAGTGGTAAAGGGAAAACAGATTTTTGAAATATTCAACTTATACGATGATCGAAATAATCTTATTCGGCTGGAGAACCGTCCTATGCATGTGGCTCTTCAGAATGGTAGAAAAGTAACACAATCTGCTGCATTTTTCTTAAAAAATGGTAAAAAAATCTCCTTAGGACTTACCGCGGCTCCTGTTATGCAACAGGGGGAAATTATTGGCGCAATTGAAACTATTCGAGATATCACCAAGGAAAAAGAGATTGATCGGATGAAAACAGAATTTATTTCTCTTGCTTCTCACCAGTTGCGAACACCTTTGTCAGCAATAAAGTGGTTCTCAGAGATGCTTACAAGTGGTGACGGTGGCCCTCTCAATCAAGAGCAGGCTGATTTTGCTAAAAATATTGCTGATTCAACAGAGCGAATGATCCAGCTTGTTAATTCACTGCTTAATATTTCCCGTATTGAATCGGGTCGAATTATTATTGCTCCGCAACCGACAGATTTAGGGCAATTGGTACAAGGTATTATCATTGATTTAAAAGCAAAAATTGAAGAACGGCAACAAGCGGTTTTAATAAGTTTTCATGAAGAACTGCCAAAGATTAATATTGATCCGCGTCTCATTCGCCAAGTCTATCTTAATCTTTTAACAAACGCAATTAAATATACGCCCAAAGGTGGCGAGATCCATGTCTTTATCTCCCGTAAAAATGATGAAATTATTTCACAGGTTAGCGATAACGGTTATGGTATTCCAAAACACCAACAAGGAAAATTATTTGAAAAATTTTTCAGAGGAGAGAATATTGCCAAGATCGAAACAGATGGAACTGGATTAGGATTGTATCTGACAAAAATTATTATTGAATCTTCAAAAGGAAGAATTTGGTTTAGCAGTGAAGAGGGGAAAGGAACATCATTTTTCTTTAGTATGCCTACTTCTGGAATGGAGCCAAAAAAAGGCGAAGTAACACTTGACATTTGAAATCAAGAATCGCTCTTGATTCTGCCCAAAAATTACACTATTATATAATTACTCTAGCAACTATGAGTAAACAGAATCCCACAATTATGGTCGTAGAAGATGAGGTGCTTCTTCTTCAAGCCATTACAAAAAAACTCAAATTAAGCGGTATAGATGTTCTTTCTTGTTCAAGTGGTCAACAAGCAATTGATTATTTAAATAACCTTGATGAATTGCCTGATGCAGTGTGGCTTGATTATTACCTGAAAGATATGAATGGTTTGGCCTTCATGCAAAAGATGAAGGAGAACTCAAAATGGGCAAATATTCCAGTTGTTGTGGTAAGCAATTCTGCAAGTCCTGAAAAAGTCAACAATATGATAGCGCTTGGAGCAAAGAAATATTTACTTAAAGCAGAGTATCGTCTTGACGAAATTATTAAAATCTTAAAAGATTTTATCGCAAATGATAGTGAGGTATCAGCTCCTTCTTCCATTGCAAATCCTTCACCTACTGCTACCATTACAACTCCTGTTGCGGCACCAAATACGCCTGTCTCAAATACAGGGCAACCAACCTCATGAAAAGAATATTAATTGCAGAAGATGATCAGTTTTTGGCGAATGCATACCGAGTAAAGCTTACAAAAGCTGGATTTGAAGTGCAAATTACCAGAGATGGAGGAGAGGCACTTGCAGCTCTGCAAACTTTTACACCTGACATTATTCTGTTAGATCTGATAATGCCAGGAAAAGATGGCTTTACAACATTACAAGAATTAAAAGCAAATCCTAAATTGAGAGATATTCCTGTTATCGTTGCTTCAAATCTTGGGCAAAAAGAAGATATTGAAAAAAGTACAAAGCTTGGTGCTGCGGATTTTATCCTCAAAAGCGATTTATCACTCGAAGGTGTTATAGCTAAAATTAATGCACAACTTCCTGGCGCTGCTCCTTCTTCTTCTCCTGCTACAGCTACAACATCAGCACCATCAACGGTTCCAGTAGCATCGTCTGTGCCACCAACACCTACTCCGGCACCGCCAACTGCAGTTCCGCCTTCTGATCCTGCTGAGAAAACGGAATAATTATTTTAAGCTACTTGAGAATAACGTAAAAAACTTTCATAATATAAGATGATGGATACAGACAAAGCACTTTATGCCGCTTTAAAAGAGTTTCAAGTTGTTGATACCAAACAACTTGATGATGCATTTACGGCTTCTCAAAATCAAAAAATTCCTCTGGGAGGGCTTTTGCTCGATAGAAATCTTATTGCAGAGGAAGATTTGGGGAAACTTCTTGCAGACATTTATAAATTTCCTTTTATTCACCTTGGTAGTGTTGCTATTCCTAAGGAAGTACTGACAATTGTTCCTGAAATTATTGCCAAGCAACAAAATATTATTGCCTTCAAAAAAGATAAACAGGGTTTGCATGTTGCTATGGAGAATCCAAGTAACACGCAGATTATTCAATTTTTACAAAATAAGATTGGTATGCCAATTGTTACATATCTGGCAACAAAAAAAGAAATAATACAGACACAAAATTTATACTTAAAAGATATAGGATACGCACTTGAGGATGTTATTAAAGAAAGTTTGCAAAAAGCAGGAACAGGCACCAATATTGAACCGCCAATTATCAAACTTGTTGAGACAATTATTGGTTATGCGTATCAAAATAATGCGTCAGATATTCATCTTGAACCAGAAGAAGGACGAGCATTGGTTCGTTTCCGTATTGATGGTGTTCTTCATGATATTACCCAATTTGCTCTTGAAGTTTATCCTCAGATTATTACCAGAATAAAAGTTATGGCCAAGCTTCGTATTGATGAGCGGCAAAGTCCACAAGATGGAAAAATCCAGTTCATGTTTGAAAACCAACCTGTTGATATCAGAGTTTCAATTGTTCCTGTTAAAAGAGGAGAAAAGGTTGTGATGCGTTTACTCTCAGAACGAGCCCGACAAATTTCACTCTTAAGTCTTGGATTTGCCCAACGAGATTTGCAAAAAGTACGAGAAGCATATCAAAAACCTTATGGCATGATTATTGCCTCAGGTCCGACTGGTGCAGGAAAAACAACAACAATGTATGCAATCTTAAAGCTTCTGAATAATCGCGATGTCAATATTATGACGATTGAAGATCCTATCGAGTATGATATTGAGGGTGTGAATCAAATGCAGGTGAATGCAAAGGCAGGACTCACCTTTGAATCGGGTCTTCGCAGTATTTTGCGGCAAGATCCAAATATTATTTTGGTTGGGGAAATTCGTGATAAGGAAACAGCCGATATTGCAGTAAATGCTGCTATGACGGGACATCTTGTGTTATCAACGCTTCATACCAATGATGCAGCAACAGCAATTCCACGGTTGTTTGATATGGAGATAGAAGCATTTCTTATTGCCTCAACACTCAATGTTATTGTTGCACAACGTTTGATACGTAAAATTCATGGTGCTTGTCGTGTCAGTGAAGACGTCCCTCGGGAAACACTCACAGTCGAACTCAATCCTCAACTTGTTGATAAAGTTTTTGGTGTCCAAAAGTCAATACGGCTTTATAAAGGAAAAGGTTGTTCGATTTGTCATAACACTGGTTATGAAGAGCGAATTGGCATTTTTGAAGTGATGTTAATTAATGATGAGATACGAGCCGCCATCACCGCCAAAAGAGACAGCACCATGATTCGCGCAATTGCAGAGAAAAATGGTATGCGAACAATGCTTGAAGATGGTTTGGATAAAGTGAAACAAGGTGAAACGACAATACAAGAAGTGTTACGTGTAACAAAAGAATAGCAATGAAATTAACTGCCCAAATACAATTATTTTCCAGAGTTTCATTTTTGGATAAACTTCTTTTTACCAAACATTTCTCCATCATGCTCAAAAGTGGCATTACGATTCTCGAAGCATTGGACATCTTACTCAAACAAACAAAATCTCAAGCTTTTAGAAAAGTATTGAATGATCTCTCAAACGAGATTAAAAATGGAAAATCTTTCTCGCAATCTTTGGCAAGACATCCCAAAGTCTTTGATCCACTCTACATCGGGCTTATTGCAGTTGGTGAAGAAGCAGGCAGTCTCGATGATAATCTTGTTTATCTGGCAAATCAACTTGCAAAGGAATACGCGTTTCGGCAAAAAGTACAAGGAGCATTGATGTATCCGTTAATTGTGTTGATTGCAGCTGGTACGATTACCATCGGAATGAGTCTTTTTGTGCTTCCTAAATTACTTGATCTCTTTAAAGATTTTACCATAGATCTACCTCTGAGTACTAAGCTTCTTTTGGGGTTTGCAACTGTTATGAGAGATTATGGCATTCTTATTGTGATTGTTTTTATAGCCTTTATTTTTTTTATGCGGTTTTTTATCTCGCTGCCTCGTATACGACCCGTTTGGGATATGTTTATGTTATCGTTTCCAATTTCAGGCATAATAATACAAAATACTGAGTTAGCTTTATTTTGCCGCAGTCTTGGACTTATGATTAAAAGTGGTCTGCCGATTACATCAGCACTCGAGATTGAGGTCAACATTACAAGAAACACTGTCTATAAAAAGTACATAACACAGATTCTCAATGCCGTAACCAAAGGCAAATCTTTTTCTGAGGAGTTGGATAAAGGTAATTATAGAAAAATTCCTATTATTGCTACAAAGATGATTGCCGTTGGTGAGCAAACAGGTAAGTTGGATGAAACACTTTTATATTTGGGAGATTTTTTTGAAGAAGCTGTCGACCAAGCAACGAGCAATATAACAACTATTTTGGAACCGGCGATGCTTCTGATTATTGGGATTATTGTAGCTTTTGTTGCCTTCTCAATTATTTCACCGATTTACCAATTAACAGGAAGCATTAAGCAATAAAGCTATTGATCATGGAAAAAATGCAGTACGGTTTTACCCTCATAGAGCTTATGGTTGTTATGTCGCTGATTGCCAGCCTTGGGTTTTTATCAACGGGATTTTATGCGAGATTTTATAGCCAAAACAATGTTGCTAATGTGGTTGATCAATTAACTGGAGAACTGCATAAGGCACAAATTTATAGTATGATTGGCAAGCAAAAAGAAGCATGGGGTGTTCATAATGGTGCAACACAAATTGTTTTGTTTCAAGGGAACACCTATGCAACCCGCAACAGCGCGCTTGACGAACAATTTACGGTGAATAATATTATTGTTATAAGTGGATTTACTGATATTATTTTTACCCGTATGACCGGAACACCAAGCGCCACGCCAACAATCACAATAACAGGTAAGAATAGTACAAAAACAATCGTAGTAACAAGTCAAGGAGCGGTCAACAAATGAACAGACAAAAAGGTTTTCTTGTCATTGAGGTGATGATTGCGGCAGCGCTTTTTGTTATTTTTTCATCTGGTATTATTGCTGTTGTTCTGCAAGCATTTGATGGTAATAGACTTGGATCAGAAGAGACCACTGCAAATCAATATGCTGCAGAAGGTCTTGAGGCAGTTCGATCGATCAAGAACCAATCTTTTAGTAATCTTGTCAGTACAACCAGTGCAGGGCTTATGCAGAGTGGTGGCGTTTGGACAGTAAATGGAATAAGTAATAGCTTTGGAAAATATACCAGAGTCATTTCTATTTCTGCTGTGTTGCGAGATGGGAGTGGCAATATTGTATCATCTGGTGGATCAACGGATTCAGCAACGAAAAAAGTAACATCAACAGTTTCTTGGAAAGTCAATGCGGCTCGAAATGATTCAGTTATTCTCTCAACGTATCTAACAAATTGGAGGTCACTTATCGGTGAAGGATTAGTTGTGTATGGTAGTACCACAAGTCTAGCACAGCCAAAGTATAGATCGTATGTCAACAGTACTGATACGTTTAGTCCTGAAGCAACAGTCAGCGCTGGTTTTACTGATGCAGTTGTTGGAAAAACATTTAAATTAAAAACTTCCCCTACAAAACAAGAAGTAATTGAAGGGTACGTCAATAATAGTGGTGTGTTACGTATTATGTGTTTTGATGGGACAACATGGTCAAATGAGTGGACAGTAACCGTTGGAGGAACAGGAACCAATGACCAACGCTTTGGTATCGGTTATGAACAAACAAGTGGAGATGTATTGGTTGTTTATTCCACAAATACTGCAGCAAGTAATGAAATGGCCTATCGAACCAAGTTAGGAACATCGGGGTGTGGAGCAAGCAATTGGAGTGGAGCAACAAATATTACTACAGCAAGAACAACAGGTATTGTGCAATGGATAAGAATGGAACCAAGTAGTGTCGTTGGCTCAAATACCATTGGGATTGCTTGGGCGGATGCAAATTCCGATCTGTCTGCAATGGAATGGACTGGGTCCTCCTTTGCTGTTGCCGAACCAGCCAGCGTTCTTGAAGCAAACTTAGAAATAGCTACCACAGCACAAGATGTCATGTCATTTGATATTGTTATGGAGAGTACGAGTGGTAATTTTATGGTTGTTTGGGGGCCTGGAGGCGCAAGTTGTACAGCAGGAAGTACTTGTATGAAATATGCGCGATATACCGGGAGCTGGTCTGCTGCTGCCGGTGTGCCCACAGTTGCTGATTTTGCAACCAATATTGATTGTTCTGCCAATCCAAATAGTAATGAAGTTGTCTGCGCAGCTCTTGATAATGGGACGAATCGTCTTGATAGCGCATATTGGTCCGGCACTACATGGACTGGGTTTACTTCGCTTGATACAACAACTGCCACACCACTTTCGGGTACAAAACTTGTTGCGACAGGTTGGCTCATAAATGGCGCAACAACACGCTATGTTATTGTTTACAATGATTCTGCTACTACAAATATCGGTTGGTATGTTGGTAATGGTGCTACAACACCTGTTGTCCAAACCGATTTTACGCCAACACCTGTTTTTGCCAATCCTCAAAAATGGTATGACATCCAAACAGATCCTAAAAATAAAGATAGATTAATGTTTTCGCTTTCTGATAATAATTCTGATCTGTTTGCCAAACGTCTTGTTATGACATCAACACCAACATTCACTTGGACTAATTCTGATGGTGGATCTGCATTACAACTCAATCTTGGGCAAGCGACAACAGGTCCTTTTGCATTTGCTTATTGGAGAAATTAATATGAAAAATCAGCAAGGATTTACCTACATTGAATTGGTATTATATTCATCAATTGTGGTTATCATTTTGTCAGCTCTCATCCCTTTTGCGTGGAATGTCATTGAAGGAGGAGCAAAAAGCGCAACAGAGCAGGAAGTGTTTTCTAATACCCGGGCCATTAGTGAACGCATCAAATATGAAATACGTAATGCAAGTGGCATTAATTCTGTTGCAGCAACACAAATCTCTCTTGTAACGCCTTTTGCAAGCACCAATCCAACAATTATTGCGCTTTCCGGAGGAAATATTACGCTTAAACAAGGAGCAGGAAGTGCTGTTAATCTGAATGCAAATACTGCCAGTATTTCAGCTTTGACCTTTACCAACTATACATCGGCTGATAATAAAACCAAACATATCGCGTTTAATTTTACACTGATTGCAAGCTCATCTGGCTCAACACGACAAGAATTTAATGAAGTGGCAAGTGTTGAAGCAAGCGCAGAAATACGTAGCAACTAATCATATGCAAAAAGGCTATATCGCTCTTATTACCGTTCTTATCGTTTCAGCGGCAGTGCTTATTACTATCACTACTGTTGCGCTTCTTTCTATTGGAGAAGGGCAATCGTCTTTTGCGTTATATAAAGGTGAAGACGGGTTGAATTTTGTTGAGGGATGTATGGAAGATGCGCTTCTAAAAGCACGCAATAGTAGCTCATATGCAGGAGGTACAATTACTCGTCCGGAAGGGACCTGTTCAATAACTGTTTCGACAATAGGAAGTACATGGACAATTACCGCGACAACAACAAGTACACTCTATAAACGGACAGTTCAAGTTGTAGCGACACGAGGCACTTCATTCACACTGGTAAGCTGGAGAGAAATCTAAAGTAAATTGAGGTATTGACAAAATTTTGAAAACTCTTTACGCTATGATAAGTTCATAAAATGAAACGACACATTACTACTATCCAAAAAGGCTTCACACTTATTGAACTTCTTATCGTTATTACTATTATTGTCGCATTAGCTGTCACAGTTTTCGTAGCACTTAATCCAGTTCAGCGTTTGAAAGATGCAAGAGATGCTCGAAGGACAGCGGATGTTGAAACAATCCTTACAGCTATTCATGAAGCAATTGTTGATAACAAAGGAACACTGCCTTCCAACATGGGAGGTGCAGGTGCTGAAATTCAGATCGGTAATGGCTCATCAGGTTGTGCTATTGCAACAGGAGGTTGTTCTGTAGTAGCGACAGTATGTGCAGATATTATGACTGGGTCGACAAATGTCGCAAAGTATCTCAAAAGTCAGCCTACTGATCCAACAGGTGGTGTAACCTATACAGCATCAAAATCAGGATATTCTGTTGCTGTTGATGTAAATGGTCTCATTACAGTTAAAGCGTGCGGTACTGAGGGCTCCACAAATATTTCACAATCACGATAGATATCCTTCACTCTATTCAATTTTTATTCAGAAAATTTTAAGTTTTTTTCTTGTATACTAAAGATACATGAAGAAGATGGGGTTTTCTTTTTTAGTCATTTTTGTTTTTATTTTCTATGTGCTCCACGAACGAAGTGAGCAATCAGAAGTCCATATCGTTAACCAAACAACTCCTTCCTCAAGCCCAGCGCAAAATCCACAACCCACAACATCACAGAAAAGCGCAAAATATCAAGATGGTGAATATATTGGTGATGTCAAAGACGCGTTTTATGGCAATATGCAAGTGAAGGCAACTATTCAAAATGGCAGGATAACCTATGTGCAATTTTTACAATATCCAAACGATAGACAAACCTCCATTGAAATTAATCAACAAGCAATACCAATTCTCAAATCTGAAGCAATTCAAGCACAAAGTGCGCAGGTGGATATCGTCAGCGGAGCAACTGATAGCAGTCAAGCGTTTAAAGATTCTCTTGCATCAGCACTCGCCAAAGCATCTTAATATATGAAACAAACAAAACTTATTATGGGCATGCCTATTACACTCGAAATTATTGATAAAGAAGCATCGGCAAATCTGTTTCAGAAAATCTTTTCCTACTTTCGTGCAGTTGATAAACAATTTAGTCCGTATAAAAAAGAAAGTGAAGTCTCCCGCATGAACAACGGAACAATCACCGCGTCTGCTATGAGTACAGCCATGAAGGAAGTCTTAGAGTTGGCAGAGCAAACACAACAAGAAACTAATGGTTTTTTTGATGTCTATCACAAGGGGAGATTTGATCCGTCAGGCATTGTCAAAGGATGGGCTATCAATAATGCAGCAAGTATGCTGAAAGAAAAAGACATGAAACATTTCTTTATTGATGCAGGAGGAGATATTCATATTTCAGGAGCAAATGCCGATGGAAAACCATGGCGAGTTGGCATCAGAAATCCGTTTAATCGCTTTGAAAACGTTAAAATCTTATCGTTACAAGAAAAAGGTATCGCAACATCAGGAACAGCAATCAGAGGACAACATATTTATAATCCTCATCGCGTGAATGAACAACTTTATGAGATTGTGAGTCTTACTGTTATTGGGCCAACTGTCTATGACGCTGACCGATTTGCGACAGCTGCTTTTGCGATGGGACGGCAAGGAATCGAATTTCTTGAATCACAAAAAGAGTATGAAGGCTATATGATTGATGCGAAAGGAATTGCGACTTATACGAATGGTTTTGAGCAATACGTTTTATAACTATGATATCATTTGTTGATTATTTTCTCGATCGGATTACGATGTACCGTTTGGTACTTTATTACCTTATTATTCTGGTTGGTTATGCATTTATTCTGAGTTTGTTTGGAATCTTGCCGTATACACCACGAGCAGTTGCAGTTTCGACAGGATTATTGCTTGCTGTTTGTTGGATAACCAATAAAATTTTTGCATTAATTTTTGAAGTTCCAGCAAATGTTGAATCTCTCTATATTACTGCGCTTATTCTCGCGTTACTTTTTACCCCGACACAATCTTGGCATAGTTTTGTCCCTTTGGGGTGGGTTGCTGTTTGGGCAATGGCATCAAAATATATTTTTGCCATCAACAAGAAACATCTCTTCAATCCTGTTGCGATTGCTGCGGCGATTATCAGTTTGAGTATTGGTTTTTCTGCAAGTTGGTGGGTAGGAAACATATGGATGGTACCGGTTGTGGTTATGGGAGGCTTGCTCGTTGTCCGCAAAATTAAGCGATTTACTCTTGTCATAAGTTTTTTTGTAACGTCACTCCTTACTATTTTTGCTTTTACGCTTCTGAGAGGAGGGAATTTGATTAATATGTTTGTGACAGTCACTCTGCATTCTTCCTTCTTTTTCTTTGCATGTGTGATGCTGACTGAGCCATTGACGACACCACCAACCAAAAAATTACAAATGGTCTATGGAGCACTTGTGGGTATTCTTTTTGCACCGCAAATACACATTTTTGGTGTTTCATCAACACCAGAACTGGCACTGATTGTTGGTAATATTTTTTCTTATTTGGTGAGTCCTAAAAAAAAATTGGTTTTATTCCTCCAACAAAAAATAGTTGCATCAGCTAATGTCGTTGATTTTCTTTTTGTTCCTTCCAAGAGGCTTTCTTTTTCTCCTGGGCAATATATGGAATGGACTTTTGCGCATCCTCATACAGATAGTCGAGGTAATCGCCGCTACTTTACACTTGCTTCTTCACCGACAGAAGACACTATAAGAATTGGTATCAAATTTTACGAAAAGGGGAGTAGCTATAAACATGCATTTTCAGCAATTGATCAAAAGACACCGATTATCGCTTCTCAACTGGCTGGGGATTTTACCTTGCCAAAAGATTCAAAGCAGAAATTAGTTTTTATTGCAGGGGGAATTGGTGTAACGCCATTTCGTAGCATGATTAAGTATCTCATTGATACCAAACAACCGCGTTCAATTATTCTTTTATACACAAACAAAAATGTGACAGAAATTGCCTATCAAGATATTTTTGATGCCGCACAAAAACAACTTGGAATAAAAACAGTCTATACATTAACTGACAGAAGCGATGTCCCAAGTGATTGGCAGGGGAGCGTTGGGCGGATTGATAAGGAAATGATTACAAAAGAGATTCCAGATTTTAACGAGCGATTTTTCTATCTTTCTGGACCGCAAACAATGATTGACGCAACAAAAAAAGTGCTGAGACACATGGGAATAAAAGAGAATCATATTAAAACAGATTACTTCCCTGGACTGGTGTAATACTTAACTCCAACATTTTTCAAATCGACGAAAAAATGGTATCATAAGGATATGAAAGCGTCTGTATTTACGTTACCTGATCAAAACAACAAAATGCATAGTCTGAAAGATTATCAAGGGAAATGGTTGATACTCTATTTTTATCCCAAAGACGATACCCCAGGTTGCACCAAAGAAGCATGCAGTTTTCGAGATAATAAAGAAGCATTTTTGAAAAGAGGCGTTGAGATTGTGGGGATTTCAAAAGATAGTGTGGCTTCTCATCAAAAATTTGTTACCAAACATAGTCTCAATTTTACGCTTCTTGCTGATCCTGACCATAAGGTGATTGAACAATATGGAGCATGGGGTAAGAAAAAGTTTATGGGAAAAGAATATGACGGAACAATGCGCAATACGTTTATCATAAATCCTAAAGGTGAGATTGTTAAAGAATTCAAAAATGTGAATCCTCTTACTCATACCAATGCTATTCTTCAAGAGCTAGATAAGCTATTGTCCTCTTGACATAACTGAGCTATTTCGTATATATAGAGATATGGCAAGGAAAACAACAAGAAGAGTTGTTACAAAAGAGAAACGTATTTTCGATGCGTCGTTCATTAATACTATTATTTCGCTGGCGCTGATTGTTATTTTGGCAATTGTTTTCGTCCAGTTTCTCTCAGTTCAAGTACGATGGAATAAGTATCAAGACTTCATAAATAGACAAACGGTCAATACGACACTTGGTAATTCTGAAGAAGACGGGAGAATGTTAGCAACAATTTTTGGAACTTCACCAGCAACAACCCCTCTCTATGAACAACCAGCTGAATTGCAAAAAGTTGTTAATCAAATTAGTAGAGAGACCGGACGGGATCTGGTTGTTGTTGATAACAAAAAAATAATTCTTGCCGATGCCGTTCCCGGTAATCGAAGCAAAGCTTTTACGCAAGACACGGATAATGAGGTAAAAGCAACCATTATGGATGGGAGCACAAGACATTTTACAGAAAAGAGTATTGATTATCCAAAGGGTATTTCTCAAACAGTTGTTCCTCTTCTGGATGGAAAGGGAGCTATTGTTGGGGCTGTTATTATTTCTAATTCAGTAATCTTCAAATAACTCTCTATTCATGGAACACTTTCGGCAGCTCTTTTTCTTTTGGAACAAAACGAATTGAAAGCGAGTTGACGCAATGTCTCGTATCTGTTTCTGTCATATGTTCCCCAAGAAAGACATGACCTAAATGTGCGCCACAGTTGGCACATTGAATTTCTGTCCGTTCACCATCTGCATCAAGAATGCGACTGACAGCATCAGGAAAATTTTTATCAAATGACGGCCAACCACATCCGGCATCAAATTTACTTTCTGCTGAAAAAAGAGGTGCATTACAACGGCGGCAAATAAATGTCCCATCTTCA
>DASQPC010000110.1:0-18222 GCA_035644155.1 Candidatus Methylomirabilota bacterium | reverse complement strand
GTATTCTCCTGATGAAAATGTATCTCTTTTTTCTATCATGTTTCAATAATTTTACCAGAAAGAGAGGGTGTGCACAATTATAGGGTATTTTTATTGTTTTGCACTCTTTTACAAAATTATGTATGATAGATACTATGGATTCTGCCCAACAACAACATGCCGCACCTATCAACAATGGTGATAATTCAAATGTCACTGGTGACAAGCCATTTGATCATCCAACAAGTGCTCAAATTCTTAACGAGAAAGAATCACTTGATGCTACTAAGGTAACTTCAGTTAATTCAGCACAGATTATTAACACAACAACGCCTATTGCATCTTCAAGCCCCAAAGGCGAGTCGTATGATCAAGTCAGAAAACTTGGTGAAAAAGTCGAACACGCCGTCCTCCCCGAAGAGCTCAGAACTATTCTCAACGAGCGCATTGCTCGTTTGGCACTTATCAGGTCTGGTGCAGGATTTATGAGTTCGACCTATATCCTCGAATACGAATCAACATCCCGATATATTAATTGGGTTGTTGGATTGCCGTGGGATAAAAAAAGCCAAGATTTATTGAATCTGGCAAAGGCAAGAGAAATTCTTGACAAAAATCATTATGGTTTGGATATGCTCAAACAACGCGTTCTTGAATACATCGCCTCAATTATGTTAAACATCAAAAATAACGGTCCAGAATTTGTGTCACATTCACCCATTCTTTGTTTTGTCGGTCTTGCTGGTACTGGTAAAACGACCTTTGCCAAATCAGTTGCAGAGGCACTTGGTCGACAATTTGAACGTATTCCCTTTGGAGGAATGGCTGATTCTCGTGTGCTTCGTGGACAATCTCGCTATTTCCCTGATGCTGAGCCGGGTTTAATCATTAAGCGGCTTGTTCATGCCAATGCTAAAAATCCAGTCATTCTTTTGGATGAACTTGATCGTGTGACTGAGACAGCGCGTTCTGACATCATGGGTGTCTTGATTGAACTTTTGGACCCTGAGCAGAATTCTGCGTTCACGGATCATTATATTGATTATCCGTTCAATCTTTCCAATAGTCTTTTTATCGCAACAGCTAACAACACAACAGCTATCTCAACTGCTGTTTTGGATCGCTTGGAAATTATCCAGATGCCATCTTACACGGATGAGGAAAAAATGATGATTGGCAAAACATATGTTTTCCCAAAGACGAGACAACTGATCGGACTCAAGCCAGACCAGCTCGCAATTGATGATGATGTCTGGCCAGATATCATTCGTCCCTTAGGGTATGACTCTGGTATTCGTAGTCTTGACCGAACGATTAGTGGTATGTGTCGAAAAGCAGCCCAGATGATTGTTGAAGGACAAGCACAAAATGTTCGCATCACCAATGACAATGTCAAACAATTCCTGCCACAGTATTAAAGACAGCTTGATTCTCTTCTATTTCTACTACTTTAATGGGGTTAGCATTTGCTGCGCCAGGCGTAGCCTTGTAGTTAGATAAAGAAAAAATGTCATATAAATCTCCATTATTAAAAGAAACATAATAGTTATTGCCAGTTTGCAGTTCATCTTTTATCCGCTATACTATACTCAATTACACATGAATGATGAATCACAACTAAAGCCCCAGAACGCTTCCTTAGAATCAGTTTCTTTTCTTGCTCTTGGTGGAGAAGAAGATGTTACGCGCAACATGTATCTTTATGAATACAAAGATCAGATATTGATTGTTGATTGTGGACTTGGTTTCCCTGATGAGACGATGCTTGGTGTTGATCTTCTCTTGCCTGATATTTCCTACCTTCTTGACGCACTCAAATCCGGCAAGAAAAAAATCGTTGGTATGCTTCTTTCTCATGGTCATGAAGATCATATTGGTGGTCTGCCATTTATTTTACCGCAACTTCCCAAATTTCCAATTTATGCTTCACCCTTAACAACAGCTCTCTCCAATGAAAAACTTGCAGAGTTCAATCTTCCACGCAGCGTCACACAATACAACTTTGGTGATAAAGAAATAAAGCTAGGAGATTTTACTGTTTCTTTTCTTCGGGTGACACATTCAATTCCTGATAGTACCAATATTATTATCAAGACATCTGTTGGCAATTTTTATCATGGAAGTGATTTTAAATTTGATATGACTCCAGCAGATGGCAAACGGACAGAATTTGATAAGATTCTCAACGTCTCAACTGAGGGAGTTCTTGCTCTCATGTCTGATTCTCTTGGTTCACACAAAAGTGGCCATACTCCTTCAGAACAAATGCTTGGCAAAAATTTTGAAGATGAGATGCGAGATTGTCGTGGCAAATTTATCATCACGACTTATTCCTCCAACATCTCACGACTTCAGCAAGCAGTTACCGCCGCCGAAAAAGTTGGTCGCAAAGTTTGTTTTGTCGGACGATCAATTATCAAAGTTAAAGAAATAGGACAACGGTTAGGCTATTTACAAATCAAAGGCGGCATGGAAGTATCAATTGAACAGGTAAAAAATATGAAAAATAATCAACTCGTTCTTTTAGTTGCTGGCAGTCAAGGACAACAAAATTCCGCCCTCACGAGAATCGCCAATGGCGAGCACAAAGATATCCGGCTTGATGCAGAAGATGTGGTAGTCTTTTCATCGGATACTATTCCTGGCAATGAAATCGCAGTCAATGAACTCCTTGATACAATTGCCAAAAAAGGTGCGCGTGTTGCTCATTCAGATGTGACGGGGACATTTCATGTCTCAGGGCACGGATCAAGTGGGGAGCATATGCTTCTTATTGCTCTGACTAAACCCCGTTTTCTTGTGCCGATTAGTGGAACGTATCGAGACATGGTTGCCTATAAAGATTTATCAGAGCAAATGGGGTACAAACGCAATGATATTTTTCTTCTTGAGAATGGTCATGAGGTTATTTTTACTGCTAACTCTGCTCGATTTGGCAAAAAGCTCGAGATTAAAAATGTCTACGTTGATGAAGTTTCAGGTGAGGAGCTTGAGAATTTTGTTATCAGAGACAGGGAGCGTCTTGCCAAAGAAGGCGTGATTGTCGTCCTTGCTGAAGTGAAAGCATCGGATGGTCAGCTCGCTGCAAAGCCTGAGATTATTTTACGTGGGTCGGCTCTTTCTGATAGGGATGGTGTCTCAGCTATGTTGATGCAGGAGATTGAAAAGACGCTTTCTTTGAGAAAAGAAAAGATTACCAATTGGGTATATGTAAGAAGGCTTATTACTGAGACTGCGGGGAAGCTTTTATTTAAGAAGTTTCGCACTCGTCCTCTGATCCTTCCGGTGGTGATTGAGGTATAACTCTTGATTTTTTGCAAAGAATGATAAACAATAAGAGATAAAGTTGCGTTGTTTTTTCTACTTCTCTATGAGAAACAATACTTTTGTGTTACAATCCATACTCACTAGCCTATGACCAAACAAATAATCAAGAAACCATGGGAAGCAACACATTTAAGAATCACTCTTTTCCCATCGATTGAATTTAGAGATAATCCAGAAAAACTCTGGCCCAAAATAGATGGATTAACGCTTGAAGAAAGCAAAACCAAACCGAAAACTTTTGAAAGTGTCTTTGAGGGTTCATTTGAGAATCTCATGGTTGTGATGGCTGTGTTGCCAATAAAATTAGATTTTATTATTAAACCGCCTGAACAATTACAACTTGATGCTACTTCCCTGCCAACAGTGCCAAGTTTAAGTAACTATACTGATGCGCTTAATAGATTTAAAAATTTGGCAAAATTATGGGTTACGCAAATGGAAATAGAGAGCTATAAACGAATTGCCTTTGGCACAGAATTGCTCAGAAATGTATCAAATAGAGATGAGGGCTATAAAGAGCTATCAAACCTTTTGCATTTATCAGTCGATGGAAAAGATACAACTGATTTTCAATTAAGAATTAATAAACCAATACAGCAGGAAATCAATGATAAAAAGGTTATAAAAATAAACCGATTAACAACATGGGATATATTGAGAAGAAATATCGGCATAGGAACAGCAGGTGAATTCCCGACATCATTTAAATATCCTGAAACGTATTATAATCATATAATACTTGATATTAATACGGCACCAGACCAAGGCGTTTTTACTAAAAAAGAGAGTTTTGATATCTATACATTATTAACAAAAATTGGCACTGATGTAAGTAATAGAGGAATTCTCTAATATGGAACCAGTTAGTACAACAGACAATAGAGAAATCATTCATAATCCTGACAAAAAAGGATTCAGCTATAAAAAAATTCAAGAATTTATAGCAGGTTCTCAAAATATATCAAAAGCAAGTACAAGTAAAGGTTGGAGTGCTTATATTTTTATAGAATCCAGTACCGCAAATATTCCTTATCTCTCTGGATTTCAGGAGTTTCGAAAGATTCTAGAGAGGTCAACGGTTGGAGTGGATGAATTTGAAGAAGAAGATATCTTTGCCAAACATATCACTCGTTGGATTGAACGATATGGCTTTGAAGCGCTTGATACTCTCTCTGAATGTTATGGTGCTAATGAAATTAATGAAAAAACGATGAGTCATATTTTGATGGCATTGGGGAATGCAAATAATTATAAAACCTATAGGGAAAGATTACATATACTAGAAGAATATCTTGAAAGTAGTTCATCAAAAATAAGGTATGGTGCGGTTATTGGCATTTCAAACCTTGATGATCCTAAAGTTCTTCCTGCTCTTCTAAGGGCTCTGGATAAAGAATCAATACCCGTACTTAAAGGTACAATGAAATCTATCATAAAGCAGCTGAGAGAAACTGCAAATGAGTAATATGAAATATGAATTATTTAATCCGTGTATTAGATGCAGAGAGATGGAATTTTGAATATAGAGAGCCAGAACATCCATTCAAGGCTAATCCTCTTGCAGATTTAAGAACTGATAGTGATAACCTTTCTGTTTTTGCATGTGATAAAGATAAAAATAACCTTGACGATATTTTATTAGGTTTTGCATCAAAACGATATGGTATCAGTAAATTGCAATATATTGAACTTGAGCAGTCTGAACTTTCTCAGTTAGGATTTGAGGTAATTGATGCTAAAGAAGAAGGAAATACGCCAGTGCAAGCGGCAAATAATGCTCATAAGAATATCCCACTCAATTCTGCTGATAAATTAATTGCCTTAGCAAAACACATCTACAGCAAAACCGAGAATATACAAACGGTTAAATCCAAAAAAATTAAAATGTTGCTTGAAGGTGCTCTTTCAGATGGATCGTTGGATGGGAACGATTTAAATTGTGTTCTTAAGAAAATTTTTAGTATCAGTTAAATATCGGCATCCCTCAAATAATCAAGAGCCTTACTCCAATCATTATGACTATTGAAAAGGGGAATTCTACAGAAAAAACTGGGCTAACAGGAACTGGTGGTAAAAGGTTGGAATATAAAGAAACAGTTGAGGTAGGAGTTTTCGAGCGTAGATTTCCTCCTATAGAAACGTTTCAGCGCGAATGGAGTTTGCTCAGAGGAAAACATGTGGAGGCAACGCCAGCAGCGGCAAATGAGGGGAAGATTGATCTGGCTGTGGAGGAAAAGCGTACGAGGTTGAGTATTGATGGTGCTGGTGAGGTAAGAAACGGTGATACCAGAAAATTTCTTTTCCTTGCTAAAGATCAGAAAAAAGATTTGAAGAAGGAGACCCAAAGGGTTCTTAAAGATCCAGAAATATTTGACGCCTTCAACTACGATCTTTTGACCCATGATCTCTTTAAAAATAAAAAAGCACGAGCGCGATTAGGCATAGGATCAGAAGTGGATCATGATGAAGCGTATGCAATGGCCGTTTGCGATCCACAGCATGAAGCAGTACGGCGAGATCTTATGCCAGGATTTGATTTACTTTCCGAAAAAGGACAAAGCATTATCCAGGATTCTGCCAGAACGCATTTGGATTATGGGAAAGTCGTACAGGGAGAAGCTCCAGCCTCTGCCCTGGAAGGCATCCACAACACACATGATCCGTTGGTACGCGATTTTACTATCTTGAAAGCCAAATATGACATTTTTGGTGCTCGTGGTCATGAAGATCAAACAATTTCATTAACTGCGACTCCCTCAACTTTTAGAAGAATGAAAAATATTGATGGAGCAATTCGTGATCCGAATTTGAAAACTGCTAAAGAGCGAAATGATGCGTTTCACGAGGCAGAACTGCGTGATCTTGCTGGTCCGATTCAGCCAAAAAATCCTGAGGAGGTTGCTTACTTTCATACGCTTGCGCGTTTGGAATGTCACTTCAGGGTAGAAAATCCGGAAGGATTTCAACAGTTACAAGCCAGTTTTGATGCTCAACCTGAAGTAGTAAAAGCCATCTTATCCACAGAATTTAATAGGCAAGAAAGTCATCGTGCTACTATTGCCGAGTATAGCCCTGAACTCATGAGAACGCTTGCAACAAAAACAGATAAAGAATTTGCGCTTACATATATGGCACATGTATTGCAGGAGGCTCACATTGCTGATAAAAGAGCTCGTGCTGAAGGGCTCAGTGGTGTTGTTACGGTTCAGTTAGGAGAATTTATTCAAGCAGTGAAGAGTAACCGCATTGATCCTCGACAAACAGCAATGAAATTTGAGCAGCGAGGTAATGCGCTTGTTGCTATCCCTGTAGATCCGCGTATTGTCGACATCTCAGATCTGCCAGAATTTAGAGAGGGAGAATCCTTGCGTGGTAAACGCGTGCTCTTAATTGGTATTGGTGGAGGCTCCGATGGTCTTCAGGCAGCGAAAGAAGGAGATCTCTTCTCCCGAAAATATGGCTGTGAAGTGGTAGCTGTTGGATCAGTAAGAAATCAAGATCGTGTTCTTACAAATACTGGTCAACAAATAGGTCTTGCGACTAAAGAATTAATACCAGAGACTGAGGCAGTTGGCGACTGGCGCTTTTTGGAAAAAATTCCACTTGAAGATAAAGATCGTCCTCCCATGTATATCATTAATTCAGCAGATACTACAATCATACAAAATGATATAAAAGCATTGATAGAGGCAACCGGTGCGAAGGTCGTTATTGCTGTTGATACTGGTGGAGATTCTCTCTATCCAACAGTTCATCCAGGTTTTAGCGCTCATCTGCCAACAGAAATTACCCCCGATCAAGATTATGAGGTGATAAAAAGTCTTGCAGCCGTAGCAGAGGAGCGAAAAGACGTGAAATTCCCTTCATCAATTATAGCCCCAGGTATTGATAGCCCCCAAAATGGCCGTGAAATGTTGAAAAAAATTCAAGCTGCACGGGTACCCCTCGAACCTGAAGATGTGGAAGACATTAAGACTACCTATGCATATGCAAGGTGGCGCATGGATGGGTCAGGGAGTGAAGAAGGTCGTTATGGCAAAACCCCGTTTGCTTGGCTCCATGCACTCAATGGCAATATGGGTTTTCAAGTACTCAACTTACCAAAAGCAAACGTGACTTCCAATGAGAATCCTTGGCGAGCTTTTACTGTTATCACACCAGCCATGGCGGAAATCGTCATTGCAGATATAACAGACCATTATGCTGCAATTAAACGTCCACACGAAAAATAGCTTCCATAAGAAAAGAAATAGAAGTTATTTTTTTACCTGATACAAAGCGCCTCTTGTACTACCAATCTTACGAATAAACCCTTCCTTTTCAAGTTGTTTAATATCATAGCGTAGTGTCCGCGCCGGAATTTTCAGAAAACGTCGTTGAATCTGCTCAAAAGAAACCATCGTATGATCTTTGATAATTTCAAATATTTCTCTGCGTCTTGGTAACAAAAAATCTTCTTTTTGTGGATTGGCAAGAACAGTCAGTTGTCCTTTCAGTCGTTCTGATTCTGCATATAATAACTCAAGTATAAAAACAATAAATTCTGTCGCATCCTCTTGATCCAAAAGCGTATAGTATGTTTGTTTTTTATCAGCAAGCAGTTCTTCAATGGAAAGAAGCCAATTAAAATGGTATGCATTTTTGGCAAGAATTGCCTGAAAGAGCAGTCTTCCCACTCTGCCATTGCCATCAAGGAATGGATGAATTTTTTCAAACACCAGATGAGCAAGTGGTGCTTTAATAAGAGGAAACATATCAGTTTGATTATTGATCATCTGCAAAAGCGCGAGCAGTAAATCATTAATTTCTGAAGGGGGAGGTGTCATATAGACGACATTGCCAGTTCCATCAAAAATTGCGCTTGGCTCTTTTCTAATTTTGCCTGCTAGAGACGGGTGGACAAGTTTATGCATGACAAGATTATGCAGTTGCGTAAGATATGGTATATCAATCATCTTTGGGATATTTTTATCTCGCATATAGGAAAGCGCGCTGATAATATTTTCTACTTCTTGTCTTTCATATTGTTTTTCATCAGTTGCAGCTTGATTTTCAATATCATCTGGCGTGAGGGAGTTGCCTTCAATTTTTGCAGAATAGACAGAGCTCTTGAGAAGACTTACATGGGTAAGGTTGGAGATGATTTTTTCAGGCACAGCTGTCGACTGAAATGCAGTTCTATTCGCTTCAATTTTAGTCAAAAGCGAGACGATTTGATGCGTAATGGTATATCTTGGAGGTATAAGCATATTGCCAAATATTGATATATCTTACCAGATATTGCCATATGTTGCCAGATAAATTTTAGTGTTTGCTTTTGCAAATTTGAAGCCGTGTGGTATATAATAGCTCTATGCCCAAGCGTGGAAGAGGTGGTCGTCGTAAACCCTTCAAATTAAAACTTAAGAAAAAAACAATCTATACAATTTTTGGGATTGGATTTTTTCTGACAGGCGTGTTTTTACTTTTTACATTTCTCCGAAGTGGAGACGCGACAATTATAATTAATGATATTCTTAAAGACAAATTTGGATCAGTTGCGATCTTTGTCCCTTTTGCTTTTTTGTTTCTTGGTTTTCTCTTTTTACACCTCAAATTTTATTTATCTCAGCTCAATGTGACAATTGGCTATTTGTTGCTTTTTGTGTCACTTTTAGCAATTACCAGAAGTGGTTCAGTTGGTAGCCAGATTTTCTCAATTCTGGAGGAAATTTTGACTAAGCCTGGAGCGGATATTGTTTTTCTGGGAGGACTCTTGGTTGGAAGTATTGTGTTTTTTGATACCTCAATTGATGAAGTCTTTCAAGCATTTGGCGCAATCGGTAGCACAATGAATCGGCTTATCCCACGTAAGTTATTTTCCCGTAGCGAATCAAAACCTGCTTTTGACCGAAATAAGCCAATAACCATCAAAGGTGGTACACGTAAAGATGAAGTTGCTCCTACCAAAGCTGTCAATCACCAATCACCAGTCATCCATAAGAAAGAGCCGGAAGTACTGCCTGAAAAACTGGTCAGTAATATGCTTGGGCAGACTGCAAGTGGTGTGTGGGAATATCCATCTCTTTCACTGCTTTCTGAAGATCCAGGTAAAAAAGCAGAGCGAGGAGACATCAAAAAGATTGCCGGAACGATTGAAAAGACGCTGCAAAGTTTTGGGATTGAGGCACGGGTTGCTGAAGTCAATCTCGGTCCAGCAGTAACACAATATGCCCTTGAAATTGCGCTTGGAACCAAAGTCTCAAAGATCACGTCACTTGCCAATGATTTAGCTCTAGCGACAGAAGCACCAACAGGGCAGATTCGTATTGAGGCGCCAATTCCTGGCCGAAATTTAGTTGGTATTGAGATCCCAAATCGCTCACTTGAAGTGGTGACGCTTCGTACTATGCTTGCATCAAACACGATGCAAAAAGCTAAATCTAAATTGGCTGTTTCTTTGGGACTTGATGTTTCTGGAATGCCATTGCAGGCAGATATTGCCAAAATGCCACACGTCTTGGTTGCTGGTACGACTGGATCTGGTAAATCTGTTCTCATTAATTCATTTATTTCATCCCTTCTTTTCCGCGCATCTCCCCAAGAAGTTCGGTTGATTTTAATCGACCCGAAGCGAGTTGAGTTTACTGCCTACAATGGTATTCCTCATCTCCTGACGCCGGTGATTGTCGAGCCTGAAAAAATTCTTTCTGCGCTCAAATGGTCAATGAGCGAGATGGACAAGCGCTACAAGTTGTTTGCCGAGCGAGGAGTGCGTAATATTGATTCATACAATGAGCTTTCAGGTTTTCAAGCGCTTCCCTATATTGTTATTTTTATTGATGAGTTGGCGGATTTGATGATGTTTGCTCCGGTTGAAGTTGAAGACGCGATTGCTCGTCTTGCTCAGATGGCACGGGCAACAGGGATTCATTTGGTTATCGCGACGCAGCGTCCATCAGTCAATGTTATAACAGGTCTGATCAAGGCAAATATTCCAGCTCGTATCGCCTTTAGTGTTTCATCGATGATTGACTCTCGTGTTATTCTTGATTCGCCAGGTGCTGAGAAGCTTCTTGGGAGAGGGGATATGCTGTATATTCCGCCAGAACAAGCCAAGCCGACGCGTATTCAAGGTGCGTTTGTTTCAGAAAGGGAAGTACATAAATTGGTTGAGTTTTTACGATCTCGTAACTATCCGGTAGAATATACAGAAGAGGTCACGACACAACCACTTCCTTTGAAAAAAGGTGCAGGTGGCGGAATGTCATCAACTGGCGCAGATGGCAAGGATGGTCAAATTGAGGAAGCAATCAGACTCGTCTGTCAATTTAACACAGCATCCGCATCATTCTTGCAACGGAAGATGTCAGTTGGTTATGCGCGAGCTGCCCGTATTCTTGACCAACTTGAAGAAATGGGAATTGTGAGCCCTGCAGAAGGAGCAAAGCCACGTGATGTTTTGGTTCGGAATGCAGAAGAATTTTTAACGAGTCAACAACAAGGACAATAAGAAGATGGTAAAACTGGGGCAACTCTTACATCAAAAACGACTTCAGAAGAAGTTAACTCTTGAAGAAGTCTCTCAGGCAACAAAGATTAAGGCAACATTTCTTGCAGCTATTGAAAAAGGGGAATACAACAAGCTTCCTTCTCCTGCCTATGCCAAAGGCTTCGTCACTAATTACGCAACCTATTTAGGTTTCCAAAAAACTGAAATAGTTGCGTTATTCCGTAGAGAATTTGATGAAAAAAGAGCATATAAGGTTTTACCGGATTCACTTACCAAAACCAAAGAGTTTCCTCTCCACAGAATAAAAATACAAGAATCTCTTTTTTTTATCGGCATATTATTACTTCTTTTTATTGGGTATGTGTTGTTTCAATATCGTGCTGTTTTTCTGTCGCCTTCTCTTCAAGTTTCATCTCCCAAACAAGACGCAGTCCTTTCACAAAATGTTGTCGTCTCAGGAAAAACTGATAGCGACGCAACGGTGACAATTAATAATGCATCTGTGTCAGTCAATAGCGATGGGACATTTGTAAAGAAGATGACTTTTTTCTCAGGACAGGGAGAGCTTGTAATTAAAGCAACAAACAGATTTGGGAAAGAGACAATGGTACAGCGAGCTGTAACTATAAAATAATAACAGCTTACTGATTTCTTGCTTGACATCAAAGCCGAGTTACGCTAACGTAGATATATGATCGATTCTGTCCAATTGATTCTATTACTGGTTATTATTATTTTAACCTTGCTACTTGTTGTATTAGGTGTGCAAGTCTTTTTAATCCTCAAAGATCTTCGTCAAACAATCGGCAAAGCCAACAAAATTCTTGATACGACAGATGCTATTACTGAAGGTATTCAAGGGCCACTGAGTGCAGTGTCGTCATTGGTACTTGGGGTCAAAGCCTCATCATTATTGACTGTTGCCCGTTTTGTTAAAAACTTCCTGGGTCATGACAAAGATGGAGAAAAAAGACACCGCAGGGAGTAAACTACATGGAAAACAATAAGAATCATAATGGAGGATTTGGACAAGGCTTTATGCTAGGACTACTTGTTGGTATCGTTGGAACACTTCTTGTCACAACCAAAAAAGGACGGGAGATTTTTAGAGAATTAACCACAAAAGGACTTGATAAATTCTCAGATCTTGAACAACGTCTTCAAGAAACAGGTGCGTTTGAAGAATTTGATGATGAAGATGATTATATTGCGCCTGCCCCTCGTACGCTTAAAACAGAGGCGCATCCGGAAGAAGAGGATTCTGTAAGAGAAGTAGCACAAGAGGAAGAACGAGCCGAAAAACCTGTTGTCAAATCGCATCCTCCTCGTCCTTCTCATATCCGCAGATTTTTTAGAGGGAAAAAAGCCTAAAGATTATTCCGCAACATTTATTTTATTCTGAAAGTAACAATCAATGAGATTTTTTGTTGCAGGAAATATATTTTCTGGCAGACATGCATAATTTGCGTTGACACAAATTATTTTATATGTTGTGACGGGACAACCAAATTCTTCTTTAATAATTTCTACGAACAGCCTCGCCCATTTTTTCTCCAAATTTGATATCACGTCCAGGGACGCCGTAAACTTGCTTACCTTCATGCAGCCATTTTTTCGTTAATAATCCAAGAAGAATCTTACTCTTTTTTATAACTAAAATATCAACATTAATGCCAGGAGACTGCATATTATTTATGGGAAGTTTTTTTTGAGACTAGATATAAAAGTGCTAAAAAAATACCTACTAATGCAGCGTTATTCATTACTTTATTGTAATCCATATTTAGTAATATTGGCATTGTGTTCTTGGAGCGTTTTTGCGTAATGATTATGACCTGATTTGTCAGAGACGTAATAGATATAGTCCGTTGCCGGTGCATTAATTACAGCAGTCAAAACGTCAAGGCCGGGATTTGAAATCGGTCCTGGTGGGAGACCTGGGTTGGCATAGGTATTATAGGGAGAATTAATTTTCAGATCATTTGCTGTGAGATCTTTTTTCCACCAAGTGTGCTCTGCTGGTTGAAACCCCAGGGCATATTGAACTGTTGCATCAAGCTGTAATGCCATGCCAAGTTGAAGTCGATTAAAAATAACGGAAGCAACAAGAGGACGATCTTGCGCAAATCTTGCTTCTCTTTCAACCATTGATGCTATTGTGACAATTTCTGTTTTTGGCAAATTGCTTCTTGTTCCAGATGGGATACTAGCATACTTTTTATCAAAATTGTCTGTCATTGTTTTGATAATGCTCTCAATATTTGCATCTTTGGCAAAGGAATATGTATCAGGGAAGAGATATCCTTCGCTAAGAATGAGCTTGCCTCTCCAATTTGGTTGGTAGGAGGAGAAATGTTCTTGGAGGTTATCGGCAATTTCTTCGGCGCGATTACCCTCAGGAATGGTGATACGCGTATCAAATGTCCCAACTTGTAAATCTTTGGCAATTTGCGAAGTTGTCATTGAAGGAGAGAGGTAAAATTCTCCTGCTTGAATTTTGCCATCAAGACCAAGCTGCTTCACGAGTAAGAAAAATGCGACAGTATTTCGGATTAGACCTGCGGTTTTAAGATTATTGGCAATTTCTCGAACGCCTTCGCCTTGTTTGACGACAAATTGTTTGGTATGTTGATTTGAAACATCGACAGGAGATATCGCAGTAACCCACCAGGCGGCAGTTCCTCCAAGAATAAGAAGTAACATAACGATAAGAAAAGAAAGTTTTTTCATAGTAACATTTATTCGTATTCCAAAATTGGAAAATTTTTCAGTGAATCTTTGGCCTCTTTCAAAAAATATGCAGATTCACTATATAAAGTATACATTGGTTCGTTAATAGCTGTTTGCTCATGAATTTTTTTATGCAAATAGATTCCGCTTTTTTTCTGAGCAGGAGCGCCAAGAATTTTTGCAAGAACAGTCGCGTTTTTACTGTTTATTTTTTTAACAACCTGTTTGTGTTTAGCTAAAACTGCATAGCTGTGTTTACCTGGTTGTAAATGCTCAGACATTATATCAGATTTTCCGCCTTGTGCTTGGATAATTTCACGCATTTTTTTCAGCGCTTGGCCGTTTGTTAGGAGATGTTTGGCCCAGTTAAGCCCGCTTCCAAATTCTTTGCGGATATGTTCTCTGACAGATGAAGAGGCATCTTTCAAACAAAGATCAAGAAGAATTCCAGCAAGGGAAACAATACGTTTTTCAAGATCAAGTGGTCGGTCTGCTTTTTGTTCCAATACTTTTAATGATTCTCTGACTTCAAGCAGTGGTCCGATACCTCGACCTGCTGGTTCATTTACTTCGTGGAGATTGACATGCATTTTAACACCAAATTTTTCTGCCAAAAAATCAAATTTTCTTTTAACTGTTTCTGCATCTTTTAATAGATGGACTTTTACATGTTCTCCATAGGGCAAATCAATAACAATATGATTTGAGCCAAAGGCAATCTTTTTTGCCATAATCGACACGAGAAATTTATCATAACTTTCCAAAAGGAGCGGCTCTTCGACTTTAATAAGCTCATCATCAGCTGGTGCAATATCGACGCTACCACCCCAAACAATACAGGCATTTGTTTTTTCAACAATCCGGTAAATTTGTTCTTTTGAGAATGTCACCGGCGCCAACACTTCCATGTCATCAGCTGTCCCACCAGGCGTTGTGATCGCACGAGATGAGCTTTTTGGAATCGTAAATCCAGCTGCTGCGACAATCGGGACAACAACCAAGGTTGTTCTCGTTCCTGGTACGCCGCCAATTGAATGTTTGTCTGCGACAATGCCTTTAAAATGTAGCTTATCTCCTGTCTCAATCATTGCTTTTGTGAGGAAATATATCTCTTCGTTGGTAAATCCTTTGGAATAGCCTGATGCGGCAAAATAGGTTGTCAAAATATCACCAAATCTTTGGTGAGCAATTTCATCCATGATGGCATAGATTTCTTGATAGTTTAGCTTCTTGCCAATCAATTTTTTTTGTACAGCACCAAGTGCGAGTGAGGAATTGTCCATAGATTAGAAATTTTTGAGCTGTTCGATAATATATATTACAGAACTTTTAACAAGATTGAATATAAAATACAAAACAGTATTAATCGTCCGATTTACTGTGGGCCAGATTTGTTTCATGATGATCATAAAACGGGATGGCTCATGTGTTGTTTGTTCAATTTCCATAGTTGTTATATCTTCTCAATTCTTGCTTTAATAATCAATCGTTTCCACGTCGTTCCTGGTGGTGTACAGGTTACAATTGAAATATAGCTATCATCTTGATCTTGCGTGAGGTACGACATATCCTCTGCATCAACTATGATAATCGAAAAAATTTTGTATGTATAAAGTGTGTTATGTACTGTTACTTGCAAATCATCACCAACCCGCACATTAAGAATATTGGCAAAAATAGTTTTATAATTTTGCGGATCATAGAGTTGCGGTAGGGTTGAGTGACCAAAGATTACTGCGTTGCCTTTATTTGGTGGAAGAGCAGTGCCGGGAAAGTTGACGAGATGATGATTTAGGTCTGTATCAACCGTTGAAACAGTTGCATTCTGAATATGCAAACGTGGAAGAGACAGAGAGTAGGCAGAGAGATTTTCTTTGACTTGTGATGTATTGTAGACTGCCGGCAACCAATCAGATCCCTCAAGTGAATGAGCAGTTGCTGATAAAAGACTTTTTATTGTGTCTTTGGTCATGATGGTTGTTTGTGGAATAGGTGAGGCAAATGTATTACTTGCAAAAGCTGGTTTGAGATATAGTTCCCAAGAGACAAGTGGCAAAAGTGTATACATCCCAAGGACAATACCAGCGATCAAAAGCAACAAACCGGTGAAACGGATTATTCTTTTTGTTTTTTTCCGATCATGTTTTTTATAAACGTATGTATTCACAAGACTATTCTGGTTTGATTTCAACTGTTACATTTTTTGGCAGTCGAGGGAAAAGATTGGGAAGGAGTGGAATCGCAGGAGAAAAAGTAATCTGGCTGTCTGCGACTTGTGGCAGTCCCGTTAAAAATTTTTTGGTCTGACTCAGTGATTTTCCTTGGACTTGGTGAGCAACATCATCAGTATTTATATTTGGTAGGAGACCTGCCTGAATATCGACTGTTGCATTAACTGCTCCATTCTTTGTTTGTTTGGTATCTTTGAGGGTGTTTTTGATGCTGTTATCAGCAAAGCTAATTGTTTGGGTATAGCGATCTTTCAGAAGTGTTTTGGCATAGTTGTTGAGTTCGTCATTTTGGTATGCTAATCCTTCAAAAGAAACACTTGCAGTAAGATTCACAGTTTTTGCTTCATCATCAACGTTTTTATCAAACTTTGTCTTATCAAGACTGACGGTATTCAGAAGTGGAAGGAGTGTTTCATCACCTGATACTTTTTGGTTGATCATATCCTTTGCTTTGCTTTGCAAGCTTGTCGGTAGATCAGTTTTTAATTTCGTGATATCATTTCGCGAAACAACAGTTGCTTGTTTTTTTGATCCACCTGAAAAGGCGCTATCATTTTTAGCTGCGAGTGAGGAATTAGTGCCAATACTAAATTTAGTTCCAGAAGGGAGATTGGAGTCAGGACCAATATCTTTTGCTGTGACAGTCACATCTGCTGTACCGGGTTTGGTGCCTGAGAAAACATCACCTGATGCTCCTGATACAGTAACCGACTTATCAAGGAGAAACACCAGTCCAGTGCTTGATTTAATAGCAGTCCCATTATCAAGCGATGTATCAGTCGAATCATTGTTATAAAGAGTAACTGTTCCTTTTGCTTTATTACCAATATCTTTTTTTCCTGTTGCATCAGTTGAAATTGAACCATCAACGCTGATTGCGATTGTTTTTGCTGCAATAATATTTTTTGAAAAATCACTTGGAGATGTTGCTGAGAAAACAACATTTGCTGTCTGATCAACCATTTTTGGTTTTACTGACAACACAATGTGTGCTTGCATATGGTAAAAGTAGAAATAGGTAAGAAATCCACCAACGACAAGAAGTCCAACCAAAAGTATCACCGGCATCAAAAATCCTTTGCCTTGACCAAGTGAGAGAAGTGGTAATTTCATCTTTGGTAATTGTATTCTGCCAAGCAAACTACCAAGTCCTGGCAGTTTTGATTTAGTTTGGCGTTCATCTTCAATATCCTCTTGTTCTTTTGTGGCATGATGTAAATTGGAATGAAACGGTTCTGCGTCATCTGGATGTTTTTGTTCATTTTTTTGTGGTAAAAGACTTGCAATATCTTCACCCATTACAAAACCAAAATTATCACTACTAATCAGTGAAGGACTTGCTTCGTGAGATTCAGGTGCTTCTTCATGCAAGCCTTCATCTTTTTCCTCAAGCATTTTTTCTTCTTCAGGTTCTTTTGTATCATTTTCTTCTGTCAGGGACAATGGCGTATCAGGTAAAGGTTCAAGTGCTGTTTTATTATTCATGCCCGACAACTCAAATCCCATCTGCGTTGCCGCACCAAACGTCACAGCTTTCGCATCAAATCCAGCTGGTAAAACAGTAATTTGTGGAACGTGCAAAAATGGCAGACTCTTACTCCATTGATGCCCAATAAACTGTTGAGACAGTTTTTCTGCTTCCTTGGCATCAAATAAAATAATTCGTGCAGGTAGAACTGCTGTGGTAAAATGTTTGAGAAGGGTATCAACTGTTTTTGGTGCTGATTCTGTCAGCGGGCCATGAATTCGTTCAACGACTTTGCCTCCACGATATAGAGCCAAACTTGCTGTTTCTTTTCCAACTTCAGCAAGAATTGCTGAGAGCGGTGCTCCTTCTTCCTCTTGCAAAAGATTGGAAATAGCTTCAGTCACCACCATAAATCCAATCGGTGTAAGATCCAAGTTGTCACAGACTTTTTTCAGTTTTGCAAGGTAATCTTTTTTGATTTTTTTGGTCTCAGTCTCAACCCAATCCTCTTTGACGCCAAAAACGGTCTTATGTGTTTCAAGATCAGGAGGTAAGACTTCTTCCGCACGACTTATTGTTTTATCAACAAGCGTGATAAGCTCTTCTTGGCGAAGGGTTTCGATAGAAGCCGGGAAAAATTCTTCATGTTTCCCGATAATTTCAAGCTTGCCAAACGTTTCTTGCAAGATGACAGCGCTCGCTTTTTCATCAGTGAGAAGAAGAGCAAGGTAATACGCAGATTCGTTCTGTTTATTTTTGTTAAAAAATGGAATAGGCAGTTTCATAAGTTATCCAACAACAGCATAAATTCTTCTGTAGCCATTTCCTAAGTTCTCCTGCTTTATTATCTTAAACGATTTAAGCTTCTCTGTAAAATCGACATGCGGTCCACCACAAAATTCGATTGAATATGCCTTCTTTGGATCTTTTGAATCGCCACCAATGAAATAAATTTTGGAGATATCCTGATAGGTATCTTCAAATAAACCAATCGC
>DASQPC010000109.1:0-27020 GCA_035644155.1 Candidatus Methylomirabilota bacterium | reverse complement strand
AAGATTTAAGGTTTTATATGTTTTTGATTACCACTTCAGCAAGTTTTTTTGCATTGTGATAAAGAGGAAAATCTTCATTTACTAAATCTTTCTGGATTAACGTAAACGGCTGTTTGTGTTCTGTAAATTCCTTATCAATCTTAATATATTTGTAACGATATTTTTTTGGAATCTTAAGGGTATGATTATTATTCGCAATAATTGTATCAAAAGGAAAAGTCCCAAGATGGTCTGTAATTGCGACAAGAAAATTTTTCAATGTAAAATTTTTCGTTTCAAAAGGTTTGTTTGCAATATTTAAAACAAAGATTTTTTTAGCTGGACTTTTGAGAAATGCCTCTTTAATTTTCGGGACAACCAAAACGGGTAGTTGGTTGGTATACAAATCGCCCGGGCCACTGATAATGATATCTGCTTGCATAATATTGGTTATTATTTTTTCATTGACTGGAGCATTTTTGGGAGAGACATAGATTTTTTTCAAACCATACGGTTCACTATAAAGTGCTAGATCGAGAGTCTCTTCGGTATGAATCCGTCTGCCATCTTTGGTTGTTGCAGACAAATGTGTCCTGATATCTGTTGCGGGGAAAAGCTCTGCTGTAATGCCAAAAATTTCTTTTGTTTTCGCAAGTGCTTTATAGAAATCTCCCGTGCGGAGAAATTCAGCAAGCATAATTAAATTTCCCAATTTATGTCCACCAAGTGTTTTGTTCGTTTTATCAAATCCTGGAAATCGGTAGGTAAGAAGCTCTGCAAGTTCTTTTTGTTCATCAGGAATAAGTGCTGCAATGCAGGAAATAATATCACCCGGCGGCATCATATTGTACCCTTTGCGGATTCTTCCGGATGAGCCGCCATCATCGACCATAGACGTTACAACCGTAAGTTTTGGATTGTAGAGTTTTAGTCCTTTTAATAAAGTACTCGTGCCGATACCTCCACCAAGGCAAACAATTTTGATTTGTTCCTGATTTTTATTCATAATGCTGCCTGTATTTTACCACAAATAGCCTTAGGTGTTTACACGAAGCTCCTTTTAGAGTAAAATGAGGTACTACTTTTTAAAGGGGGTGTTTTTTTATGGTACGTGTTAAAAAATTACCAGGACAATCAGACGACCAGCTCATCCGTAACTTCTCAAAGAAGGTGATGGATGCTGGTATCGTGCAAGAGGCAAAACGTCGTAAATTTTACCTCAAACCTTCTCTTGCGAAAAAGCTTCGCAAAAAGCTCAAACAAGAAGAAGCAGCAAGGATTAAACTATTCTAATGCAAAACCCACGAGTCCTTATATATGTTGAGAGCAGATATAAAATCAACCGCAAGAAGATAAAATCTGCTATTACTTCTGTGTTGGAAGAAAATAAGGTCCAAAGTCCAATCGAAGTTTCAATTGCGATTGTTGGTGATCGGAAAATGACCAAGCTTAACAAACAATATCGCGACAAAGAGGGAACAACCAATATTTTGTCGTTTCCACTGAGTGAAGGAAAGCAGTCACCTCTTCCACAAGATGTCACGAGGCTTGGTGATATTGTCATTTCCTATCCAATGGTTATTAAAGAATCAGCAGAGCAAGATATGTTGGTTGATGACAGAGTTGATGAGCTGGTGCAACATGGGATGCTCCATCTCCTTGGGTTACATCATGAGTAATTGTTATGGTTTATTACCGCAAGTATCGCCCACAAATAATTGACGATTTGGATAATGCTGCTGTTCGGGAGTTACTCTCAGCTGTTTTAAAAAAAGACGCAACGCATGCGTTCCTTTTTACCGGACCAAAAGGTCTTGGAAAAACTTCTGCGGCAAGAATTATCGCAAAAGTTGTGAACTGCACGACATCTGAAAAGAAACGTACAAATGGTTTTGAGCCTTGTAATACCTGTGAACACTGTGTTTCGATTACGAATGGCACCAATATGGATGTTTTGGAAATTGATGCAGCTTCTAATCGTGGTATTGATGAAATTCGTGAGTTGAAAGAAAAAATTCGGCTTTCACCACTTTCTGTAAAGAAAAAAGTGTACATCATTGATGAAGTTCACATGTTAACGACAGAAGCGTTTAATGCACTTTTAAAGACACTTGAAGAACCGCCAAGTCATGCTATGTTTATCCTCTGTACGACAGAGCCGCACAAGATTCCTTCTACCATTTTGTCGCGATGTTTCCATATTAATTTTAATCTTGCAACTGATGAAGAGATCGTCAGATCACTCAAGCGGGTCGCTACCGGTGAGCAATTAGAGATTGCTGATAATGCGTTGGTAGAAATTGCAAAGATGGCAGATGGAGGATTTCGAGATGCAGCAAAACTGCTTGAAGAATTGGTAGCTCTTTCAGATGGAAAGAAGATTACCAAGGAGTTGATTGAAACAAAATATAAGCTAACAAGTAGCAGTAATTTGGTTGAGGCTTTAGTAAAAAGTCTTCATAAAAAAGATGTTGTTGCGAGTTTAGAGATTGTCAAAAAAACGACAGAGCAAGGAATTGATATGAAATTTTTTCTTCAACAACTCATAGAAGCATTGCATAGTTTATTACTAGTTCGCATTACCGCTAACGGACAACCTGCATCGTCAGACTTTACTTTAGAAGAAATAAAAGAAATAGTTTCTTTTTTAACAAAAGCATATGTTGATATGAAGTATGCTGTTTTGCCGCAATTGCCATTAGAGTTGGCGATAATTGAATATACAACGCAAAATGTCATTTCGAGCAAGGTCGAGACAGGATCGGTCGAGATGACACAACAAGGAGTTACTGTCTCTAGTCTTCGCAAACAAGTTGGAGCGATGAAAAAAAAAGAGGCGCTTTATGGTGAAGCAAAGGCAGCAAAAGAAGAAAAAATAACAGTTGAGACAACTTCAGTTGAATTGATGAAAGCTTCTCCAAATGATGAAATTACTAAAGAATGGCTCGATAGTTTGTGGAAGAATATTATTGCTGAAATGAAACAGTATAATCATACAATTGCTGGACTTTTGCGCGGATGTGTTATCAAAAGTTATGACAAGAAGAGGCTTATTATTCAAACAAACTACAAATTTCATAAAGAACGACTTGACGATATGAAAACGCGTGAAGCTTTAAGTAAAGTTTCAAAAATGCTGACTGGAAATGAAGTTGCAATTGAGGTAGAATTGAAAAGTCCTTAACCTACGATTAAATTAATAGGAAAGGTCCTTCGCTCGGTGGAGTTCAGGATCTTTTCAAATCATGAGATTTGAAAAGAGGTGATTCATATGAATAATCCATTTTCACAACTTGGAGAAATTAAAAAAATGCGGGATCAAGCAATGCAGATCCAAAAACAACTCCAACAAGAAATTGTTGAAGTCAGTAAACACGGTGTTTACGTCAAAATCAGTGCTGATCAAAAAATTTGGGAAATAAAATCCAACGGCAAATCTGACAATGATATTAAAGAAGCAGTAAACGAAGCAGTCAAAAAATCCCAAGAAGTTGCAGCCAAAAAACTGCAATCAATGACCGGAGGTTTGGGAGGACTTGCTGGCATGTTGGGAGGGAAATAAATGCCTAGACAAAACCACGATGATTTTATTTTATTGACCGGTCGGGCAAATCCGGAGCTTTCTCATGCAATCGGTAAGATTTTAGGTGTTGAAGTTTTGGAGCCAATCAGTATTTTTTCTGATGGTGAGATCAGAGTCCGCATCTCCAAAAATTTGAGAAGACGGATGGTATTTATCATCCAGCCAACAGCAACACCTGTGAATGATCACATCATGGAGCTTCTCTTTATGATTGATGCTGCCAAAAGAGCTTCCGCCTCAGAAATCACTGCAATATTGCCATATTATGGTTATGGAAGACAAGACAGAAAAGAAATGTCACGTGTGCCGATCAGTTCTTCTGTGGTTGCTTCATCGATTGCAAATGCCGGTGCAGACCGTATTTTTACGATTGATATTCATTCTGAACAGCAAGAGGGATTTGTCAAAAAACCTTGGGATAATATTTATGGCAGTTATTCGCTTCTTCCGGCAATTAAAAAAAAGAATCTTTCTAATGTTGTTGTCGCGGCACCTGATAAAGGGGGAATGCTTCAAGCAACAGGTTATGCCAAACTTTTGGGCGTTGATGAAATTGCACTGGTCTATAAAAAACGCGATATTATGCTCAACAATGTTTCAAATACGCTGGCGATGATCGGCAACGTTAAGGATAAAGACGTTTTGCTTGTCGATGACATGATTGATACGGCTGGGACAATAGTCAATGCAGCCAATCATATTCACAAAAAAGGCGCAAAAAGTGTACGAGTTGTCGCAACACATGGCATTTTTTCAGGAGACGCACTTCAAAAGATAAACAGTTCTGCAATTTCTGAGGTCATTACGACAGACACGATTTCCCATCGTCCGGAAATACGTAACAGCAAAAAAATGACGATTGTTTCCGTCGCGCCACTGATTGCTGAGGCAATAAAACGCATCAAAAGCGGAGAGTCCATTAGTAAGGATCTTATTTTATAAGCTAGGTGATTATTGTTGATTTATAGCCACAAGGGTTTGTTTTATATTATTTTTGTTATCATAGACCGGGTCAACTTTCCATCATCTTTGAGATAAGAGATCAGTAATAAAATCTCTCTGTTGCGTCTCTTCTCTTTGGAGATGAGTATCGATTGTAAAACGAAATATCCCTCCCGGTTTTGCAATACGAGTTATTGTATCGACAACTTGTGCTGAATCTGGTTGTTTTGTATCTATTCCATAGGGAATGACGCCTATAACAGAGAGGATAGTGTCAACACTTTTATTTGGGAGTGAACCTAAGGTTTTCCAATCATCTTTTGTAAGTTGCAGACCAGGTTTTTCCAGATTCAATTTTCTGGATTCTGTATAGCAATTATCTATACCAATAATTGTTGTTTGCGGATAGAGCCGAGCAAATTCAAACAAAGCGACAGCTCTTCCACTCCCCAAATCAACTACAATTTTCCCAGGTGCAAATGCATCTTCTTCTCCTCCAGCAAGTCTTTCTGTATTTTGTGATACTGTTGGCGTGCCATCCCAAACTGGTGGATTAGCATATTTTTGATCCCCAAAAATCATTGTTCGATAATCTTGCATTGTACGATTTGCTGCTCCATAACCAAGTATCCCCATAGTATATTCCATTCTTTTCAATGGGTTAAAAGATGCTTGTGGAATACGAACTGATTCTCCTATATGAAGTGCTCGTCCTTTTGACTTCTGAAGATAGTCTTCAACGTTCTTGTTATAGGTTCTCTTACGTAATTCTTGTATTTGAGATATGACTCTTTGTTCTATCATTTAGCGATTATATAATAATTTATCTATCATATCGTCCGTGATAAGTCTGTCTTCAGAATCGCTATTGCGACATCCAGAATATAACCTCTCAGTTTATTTTCTTTGTTGCTAGTTATCATAGCGCGAATATCTCCAAAACTAGCAGTTGATATCCATACCTATGACCTGTAGTATAGTATATTTTGAGAGAAAGGTCAAAGAGCTGGCGTCTTGTCCCAACAGATTCTTTTTAGTACAATAGGTTCATGAAGATTTTCTCTGGGACTTCTAATAAACCCCTTGCAGAAAAAATTGCTCACGAATTAGGTATTGTATTGTCGCCAATTGAGATTTTTGTTTTTCCAGACGGGGAAAAACGTATCCAGATCCAAGATCATGTGGTGGATGAACATTGTGTCGTCGTCCAATCCACCGCCACACCTGGCGCTGAGAATTATATGGAGCTTTTGTTTATCATTGATGGGCTCAAGAGAAGTGGGGCAAGTGAGATTACCGTTGTAATTCCGTATCTTGGTTATCAACGACAAGATCATATTTTTCGTGATGGAGAGGCTGTTTCTTTGGATGTTGTTGTTCGTGCGCTTGAGGCGACAGGCGCGGCAAGGGTAATTACTTTGGATCTGCACTCGATTAAAATTCCTGAAATTTTTACTGTTCCTGTACAGCAGTTGTCGGCCTTGTCGTTATTTGCCGAAAAAATCAA
This sequence comes from Candidatus Methylomirabilota bacterium, assembly GCA_035644155.1. Taxonomy (GTDB): domain Bacteria; phylum Patescibacteriota; class Microgenomatia; order Levybacterales; family UBA12049; genus DATIGJ01. The sequence continues at coordinate 21,009 of DASQPC010000109.1, read as the reverse complement.
AGAGCTTGGAGAAGATGGAACCCTTGTCTCACCTGATATGGGTGGGCTCCGTCGGATTAGTAAGTTATCAGAACTGCTTGATGGGATGGCCTGGATCGCAACAGTCAAAGATCGGGATTTGGATACAGGGAAAATTGTGATTAAGACAATTGAAGGAGATACCAGTGGTCTTAAGAAACGAGCTTTTATTGTCGATGATATGATCGCAAGTGGTGGGACGATTGTTGAATCAGCAAAATTGCTTGAAAAACATGGTGTTGATGAGATATTTGTTTTCGTGACGCATCCGGTATTGAGTGAAGAAGCATCAGATTTGTTGCAAAACTCATTAGTTAAGAAAGTTTTTGTGACGGATACTGTTTTTGTCCCGCAGGGAAAACGATTTCCAAAATTAGAAATTATCTCGATTGCAAAAATGGTAGCAGATGCATTATCTCCGAAGGATTTATGAAAATTCCAAAAGCAATTCAGCAAGTTATTGAATCATTTGAACGGTTGCCTGGTATTGGACCAAAGACCGCGCAACGGTTGACATTTTATCTTTTGCATGTCCCACAAGGTGAACTGGATCGGTTTAGTTTATCAGTTCAAAATCTTAAAAAAGATACCATAATATGTTCAACATGTTTTTCAATTGATGAGACAAATCCTTGTTCTATTTGCTCGGATAGCAAGCGAGATCACTCGATTGTCTGTGTTGTCGAACAAGCCCTTGATGTTTTGGCGCTTGAGAAAAATGGAAAATATAAAGGCGTTTATCATGTCCTGCATGGCAAGATTGATCCGCTCAATAATATTGGTCCGGATGAAATTCATATTGGTGAACTGGTGCATAGAGTGAAAGAGACAGATTCCCCAATCAAAGAAATTATTTTGGCAACAAATCCCACAATGGAAGGGGAAGCGACAGCGATGTATATCGCAAAGCAACTGAAAAATGAAAATGGAACAGTGCGTATCACAAGAATTGGAAGGGGATTGCCAACGGGAGCGGATTTGGAATATGCAGATCCCACAACACTTGAGCGGGCAATGGACGGAAGAAGCGAATATTGATTATTTGTGCTATCATAAACGTATGAAAAATCCTTTTGGTTTTGAAGATGATTTTGAAAGTAATCCAATCGTCAAAACGACAACCAATGTTACCAAGCAAGCAGCTGGAACAATTACTAAGCAAGTAAGTCAGCAAACAAAGGCTGCTGCAAGTCAGACGACGAATCAAATTCTTGACGCTCTTTATGGGCCAACGACATCAGCAGGTGATCCGCAGGCAGATACAGATTTACAGCAACAACAACAAGTCCATCCTCAAGTATCGCAATCACAACAATCTGGTCAACATCCAATGCCTCAAACTTCTGAAGAACAAAAATTGGCAGAGATGAGAAAAAAACTCCATGATGAGTATTTGCAGAAAACATTTGGCGGAGATTTGGAAGGGCAAATAAAACAAGAAGAACAAAAACGTAAACAGCAAGATCAACAAGAAAAACAAGAAGAAGAACAAAAGAAAGAGCAACAAATGACAGAGCTTGAGGAACAGAAAAAAAATGATGTTCCGCTTGCTGTACAACAAGCCAGAAGTAAATCAGAGAGACGCCCCGGGGCGGGATAATAGTTCCTCTTTTTGAATATCTCCTACGCTTAAGCTATAATGCAAGTATATGCTCAAGCTTTACAACACACTTTCACGAACAATTGAAGAGTTTAAGCCGCTTCATCCAGAAAAAGTAACAATGTATACCTGTGGACCAACGGTATATGATTTCGCGCATATTGGTAATTTTAGAGCTTACTCGACATCTGATTTGTTGGTTCGTGTCTTGAAATATAATAATTTTTCTGTCAAATTCTTGATGAATATCACTGATGTTGGACATTTGGTAAGTGACGAAGATACAGGTGAAGACAAAATAGAAAAATCTGCAAAAAAAGAAGGCAAGACAGCGTGGGAAGTTGCTCGCTTTTATACTGATATTTTTATCAAAGACTACGAAAAACTTAACGATACCAAACCTGAACGTTTTGCAAAAGCAACGGATTATATTACAGAACAGATTAATCTGATTCGTATTCTTGAAGAAAAAGGCTACACATATGTCACCTCTGACGGAGTATATTTTGATACAGCAAAATGTAAAGATTATGGCAAGCTTTCAACTTTGGACAAAATCAAATCCAATCGGCAGGCTCAGAGTGAGGAAGATGCCAGTTTTGCTCGGATAAATGTTAATCCGGAAAAACGCAATCCGCGTGATTTTGCACTTTGGAAGTTTTCTCCCAGTGGCACCAAGAGACAAATGGAATGGAAAAGTCCTTGGTCCCCGCCAGGCGGAGATAAAGTCAAAGGATTTCCTGGATGGCATATTGAATGTAGTGCAATGAGTATGAACTATCTTGGCGACACGATTGATATTCATACAGGTGGCGCCGATCATATTAGTATTCATCACACCAATGAAATTGCTCAATCAGAAGCGGCAACACATAAGAAGTTTGTTGATTACTGGGTTCATACTGCTTTTATGTTGGTTGCGGGACAAAAAATGAGTAAAAGTCTTGGCAATATTTACACGTTGTATGATTTAGAAAAACAAGGCTATGAGCCACTTGGACTTCGCTATCTTTATCTACAAACTCACTATCGTCAGGAAATGAATTTTACTTTTAACGCACTTGAAGCAGCAGAAAATGCACTCAAAAAACTGTATGAAATTGTCGCAACATGGGAAGATGCAGGGGATAGCTCTGGACGGAGACCTGCTTCCGATTTTGCACAATATGAAGCGCGATTTCTTGAAGCGATTAATGAAGATCTCAATATGCCACAAGCACTTGCGGTGATGTGGGAAATGGTCAAATCTGACAATCCAAATCCTGCAAAAGCACGAGCGCTTTTTAAGATGGATGAAGTACTTGGTCTTAATCTGAAAGCAATTGGTTCACAATTGCGAAATGCACAGGGGATTATTCCAACGCATATTCAGGAATTGGTAAACGAGCGAGAAAGTCTTCGTAAACAAAAACGATTTAACGCAGCTGATCAGCTCAGAGCAAAAATTGCAAAAATGGGTTATGAGATTGAAGACTCCAAAAAAGGCATGAAGGTTAAAAAAATGATATAGAAAATATACTTTATCTTCTTGTTTTTTATCTTTTGTCCGTTTTTGGTATAGTAGACAAAAAACTAATTAATAAATAGAGCAGCAAAATTTGCCAGAAAATAATTGAGATCAACGTTGTACTCAAAAAAATAGCCACAATTTCACGTTTTATTCCATAAACACCAATCAGTAACGATCCGATCTTTGCAGTTAAAAATAACAACCCAATTGCCAAAAGTGGTGAAAAAATAACCGGCAAGAGAATAGGACGCTTGATTGTTTCTTTGACTGATTTATACGGGTGAAATGTCAGGCCAAGAAGCATTTTGGTCCAAATGTAACTGGTATAAATAAGAAAAAGTCTTTTTTTCATAATATCTCCCTGAATAGTCTCAAAATAAAATCAGTATAGTCACTTCCCAAGACGCTTCGCAAAATCAGTGTAATGATAAATGCGAGAGGAATAAGGTAACGCCATGGATGATGACTTAACCACGCAACAATAAAAGAAAAAAGAGACGGGAATGGCACTGATTTCATGGCGCGTTCTTGTTCACGCGCCTTTTCTTGGAGTTTTCGCAAAAATTCACGTTCGTTCATAGGCTTTGATAAAATGTTGTCTTGCCCTAAAGAGTAATGACTCTGTTGCTTTCGGTGTAAGGTTTAGTTCAAGCGCAATTGTTTTTATCGGGAGTTGGTCTTCATAGTGCATGCGAAGAATGGTTTGATATTTGTGTGAAAGACTAACGAGCGTTGCTTCAATATTATCGCGAATTTTATTTTTTTCCAAAATAAATTCTGGTTGATGTAAATCTTGTGCAAGGAATTCCAAATAGGGAATTTGTGAGAAAAGAAATGATTTAATTTTTTTCTTGCGGTAGTAATCAACAATTTTGTTATGAGCAATTTTATAGAGCCATGCATGGAGATTGGTTTGTTTTTTCAAAACGGGTAGTTCATCAATTGCATCGAGAAAAACATCATTGAGGATTTCTTGTGCTTTGTCGTTTGGAAGGCGGTGTTGCAAGTATCGAAGAATTCGTGAGGAAAATTCATGATAAAATGCAACAACTGCTTGCTCGTCTCCTTGTATTATCTTTTCGATAAGAGCTACCATAGAGGTATTATAGATATCTTCGAATGATTTAGCAAAAAAAGACGACTTAAAGAGTAGGAGAAAAATGAAACAAGAAATTTTATGTATCAAACTCGGTGGGTCGGTCATTACAGACAAAAAAAATCCTTATTCCCCAAATCAAGATAGTATCCGCAGGATTGCTCAGGAACTTAAGAAAATAAAAAAGCCTTTGCTTATAGCCCATGGTGTTGGTAGTTTTGCCCATACATCAGCTCAAAAATATGGTGGAAAGAATGGTTATACGAATAAATGGGGAATCGCAAAAGTAACGCATGATGTTCAGGCGATTAATCAAATTGTCATGGAAATTTTTCTTGAGGAAGGACTTTCTGCAGTTTTTTTTAGCCCGCGAAGTTTTCTTATCGCCAAAAAAGGCAAACTCCAAAAAGCTTTTTTTGATCCAATTGTTGAGGCAATTTCGCAACAACTCATTCCTGTTATTTGTGGTGATGTAATTTGGGACACAATGCAAAAGACAACGATTTTTTCAGGCGAAACAACACTCAATATACTTTGTCGATATTTACAAAAGCAACAATTTGTTATTGCAAAAATCATTCAATTGACTGATGTTGATGGTGTATTGGATAAACATAGAAATGTTATTCCAGAAATTATGAAAGAAAATTGGCCGGAAATAAAAAAAGTAATTTTCAAAAATGACATTGTTGATGTTACAGGTGGTATGGCTCACAAAGTAGAAAATGCACTTACGATGGCACAATCTGGTATTGAAACATGGATTGTTAATGGAAAAAAAGAAAGAATCTTGAATGTAATTTTAAATATGCAAAAATTTCGGGGAACTGTTATCAGATAAATATGACTACAGCAATAGAACGTCAGTCAGACATCTCTCCATATAGATCTTTACGGCAAGGTATTGGTTTGATGGTGGTTAATTTAGAAGGAGATATTTGGACGCAAATAGATGCGTCGAGTCATAAAGGAACAGGTCGTAAGGGTGGCTTGCCTGCGACAATCTTTGAATCAGGAAAACCTGGCGAGTCCCATGAAGATACTATAAAAGGTGCTTTGGCAGAGCTCGTCAATAATAGTACCGTTGCTCACGTAGCGAATCATTTGTATACGACTGATAGCTTTCGGTCAACACCGACACTACTTTTTGATAACCCAAATGCGGAGAGCATTGTTGCATATACATTAGCTGTGGTAGTTTTTGATGGAGATAAACATACTCACTTTGAACCATATGACAAAAATGAAGTAATTCCTTTAGGTTGGTACACTGTCGATGACTTTTTAGATCAAGAAGTTCGTCCACTTTCACGTGATGCGCTTACTTTTTTACAGCGTGATCGAACAATTGCTCGTGTTTTGGATGCATATCAAGACCCCAAGCGTCGACAAAAAGTAATTGATTCTGATTTTCAGATAGAAAAATTTTATTTTGAAAGAGAAAGACAGAAAGATAGCGTTAAACAGATTGTTATTTATCGTGGTGTATAAGTTATGAATGAGTATGTTGTCTTAGTTAATTTTAGGAATGAGCCGCTTGGCACAATGGAAAAACTTGCGGCGCATTCTCGCAATACCCCGTTGCATCGAGGCTTTTCTTTGTTTCTTTTTAATGACAAAGAAGAATTATTACTGCAACAGCGAAGTCTCACTAAAAAAACCTGGCCTGGTATTTGGTCAAATTCAGTCTGTGGTCATCCAATGCTTGGTGAAACACCAATCGAAGCAGCGCACAGACGACTTGCTTTTGAACTAGGTATCACTGATACAGAAATTTCTATGGCTCTTCCTGATTATCGATATCGAGTAGAAAAAGATGGCATTGTGGAAAATGAAATTTGTCCGGTGATGATTGGCTTTTCCAACGCATTACCAAAACCAAATCCTGATGAAGTGGAAGCAATCAGATGGATTTCCTGGAAAGACTGGCTTGTGGAGATTAAAAATAATCCGATTGGCTACTCGCCCTGGTGTATTGAGGAAACAACACTTTTGCTAAAAAATAAAAAAATATGATCAAACATGTTGCATTTATTATGGATGGAAATAGAAGATGGGCAACAGCACACAAACTGCCGCTTGTTGCTGGTCATACAAAAGGATATCAAGCCATTGAACCACTTATCGCTTATGCGTATAAAAAAGGTATTAAGTATCTGACCTTTTGGGCTTTTTCAACAGAAAATTGGCATCGTGATAAGAAAGAAGTAACCGTTCTTATGCATATTTTCCGACGGATTTTTAGAAGCCGGCTTATGAAACGATTACAAGATAATGGAATCCGTCTCCAAATTCTTGGAGAACTCGATTCTTTTCCAGAGGATATTGTTGCGGATATGACAAAGATTGTTGCAAATACAAAAGGCAATACGAAAATAATTGTTACTATTGCGCTTAATTATGGTGGAAGAGCAGAAATATTACGGGCAGTAAACAATTTGCTTTATACAAATGCAAAAGCAGTTGATGAAAAAACTTTTGCGTCTTTTTTGTATACCAAAAACCAGCCTGATCCTGATTTGATTATTAGAACAAGTGGGGAAGAGCGGCTGAGTGGCTTTTTGCCCTGGCAGTCTGTATATAGTGAATTATATTTCCCAAAGGTGTACTGGCCGGATTTTACCGAAAAAGAATTTGAGAAGGCGCTTGAAGAGTTTTCGAGACGAAAAAGACGCTTTGGGCAATAACATTTCTTTCTTCTTTCTTACCATTTTTTCTTGCGGAAAAAAAGTAAAAATGCGAAAATATATATACAAAATGGCATGAATTTGCAAAAAACCGTATGGTTGAAGAATTGGCTAATTTATACGCATACCAGCAATTTTGGATATTCCTTCAGGAGTAGCAAATGGAAAGCTATGACTTCTGCAGTTGCAAAAGCAATAAAGTCTTCATAAGTGCTATCGTTTTTTCGATTGCAAGAGGGAAGATATCTGCATCTTTTGTTCCACAATTAAGCCGAATATGAAATTTTCCTCGTGGTTCTTTGATCCAATTCCATCTTGTCCGGCCAGAAAAAACTGCACTATTATAGCCTTTCGCAATTTTTAGTTGACAGAGATAGTCAAGTAAAATATGTTCAAAAAGATGACCGATTTCTGTTTTCTTCACTTCAACCAGAAAAGGCAAGTTTTCATCGTTGAAGCAGGTGGTAAGAAGCACACTGGGAAGATGGCGTTGCAGTTGGTCCACGATGGAAGGAAGATGAGCGGTATCAATTTGATTGCTCAATGCTTGTAAAACAATTTTTGTAGAGTTTGTTTTTTGCATGATAGCAAGGGAGAATAAATTCTCCACAAGATAGTCTTGAGAAATGGGTGATAACGACAATTGAGACACGGGAACTGATCCTTACGTATTTATTACGTAATTGTTACTAACTTTATCCATTTTTGTTCTTACAGTCAAGCTGAACAGGTAAAATGTTATTGTGGAAGGTTACGGACTGTTTTTTTGCATAGTTCAATAGCGGCTTGTGCATGACCTGTATGGATACCAAAGTGTGTTGTTGGACTCCATCCGACAACATTAGCTAAACGATTGCCAATAAGCCTTTCTGCATAAGTTATCCTTAATGTTGTATCTGCTATACGATTATTAGTTGCTGGATTAAGCCAAAGATTTTCGTTTACTAAATGTTGCCTTGTCAAAAGATCATTGCTGATAATCGTTCCTTCTTGCCTGATTTTGTAATTATTATAAGGATTATCAAGTTTATCCAGCTCTTGGACTCTTTTTAAAAGTATATCTGAAGGGCTGGTGAGTGCATGAAAGGTTGTGCGGGTTACCAAGGATTTAATTCGCGGAGGTAATAATGTCCACTCTTGTTGCTGCTCCAAAGATTCATTAATTTTTTTAATATATGCTCTTTCAGGAGAACTTCCAGATTCAATGCCCATACACAAACTTAGGGTATACCACTTTTATTATCAATGCAAAAATTTTCTTACAATAATGCTTTTAGGTTGGTAGAGGCGTTATACTCGGAAGAGTAATAATACCAGTTGGTGTTGGATTCGTTGTTGGTGATGTTTGTGATTGTGTTGGTTGTGGCTTATTCGTTGGAAGAACTGGTGTCTCAGTCGGTTGATTGCTGGGTGTTGGATTTGGAGTACTACTTGGTGATTTGGTAGGGGAAGGTGTTGGCGTTGTACAATCTTTTGGTTCTGTTCCTTGGATGAAGAATTCTGCGGATGTTGAGGCAATATTTCCAGGTGTAAGACACAAAGCTGCTTTGACAACTGATGCAGGTTTGATAAATGGTTCAAGCCTTGTTCTTGCCAAGAATGTCTCCATCAAACTTCTCCAAATTGGTGCTGCGCCTAATGAACCGGCGATATTATCCATAGGTGAGTTGTCGTTATTGCCAACCCAAACTCCAACCACAATACTTGGTGTATAGCCAATCGTTAACGCATCGCGAAAGTCATTTGTTGTTCCTGTCTTGACTGCTGCGGGTCGAGAAATGGTAAGTGCTCCACCAAATTCTTCAGCGCGGGTGTTGTTATCAGAAAGAATTGAGGAAATCAGAAATGCGGTTGCATCGCTTATGACAATTTTTTCAGAAGAAGAGGAATGAGAATTGATACTTGCTGGGTTGAAGAGATTAAACAGGGTTGTCAAGGAAAAGCCGTTCGATTGTGTATTGATATTTTTTCCATATTTATCCTGTATTTCAAGGATTGCATTTGGCGCATGATAGACACCTTCATCTGCAAAAGAAGCATATGCATCTGTCATTTCAAGAAGTTTTACTTCGCCACTTCCAAGCACCAAAGACAATCCATATTTAGAAGCATCGTCACCAAGCGTTGTAATTCCAAACTTTTTTGCAGTCGCAAGTCCTGATGGAACACCAACTTGGTTCATCACTGCAACGGCAGGAATATTAAGCGAATTTGCAAGTGCGCGTCTCACCGTGACATCTCCACGAAATCTCTTATCATAATCAAGTGGTTTATAATCACCATAAGCAATTGGATTATCTTTTAAGATTGTGACAGGGGTAATTAACTTTTGTTCAAGTGCATCAGCATAGATAATTGGTTTGAAAGATGAACCTGGTTGGCGAGGCGCAAGTGCCATATTTATTTTTCCATTTGTTTCATCATTCCAATCATAACTTCCAACCATCACTTTGATATTTCCAGTTTTTGGATCAATCACAACAGCCGCGCCATTTGTTGCTTTGTTTCGGGCTAGACTGAGAACTTGGTTCTTAACAACTTTTTCGGCATAGGCTTGCCAGGTACTATTGAGGGTTGTTTTTACTCTAAATCCTTCACTGACCACTCGTTCTTCGCCATATTCTTTGATCAAAAGATTTTTGACATACAGTGCAAAATGAGGGGCGAGGACATTTGTTTCTTCTTTGGGAGTGGTATTATAAACGAGTTTGTCTTTTTCTGCCTGATCTGCTTGTTGCGCTGTAATATTTTTATCCTGTACCATTTCTTGCAAAACAATATTTCGTTTGGCAAGTGCTTTGGCTGGATCGTTAGAAAGTGGAGAAAGCGCTGATGGTGCTGGCAATAATCCAACCAACAGAGCTGATTGCGAAAGGGATAACTCTTTTGCATGAATACCAAAATATGTTTCCGCTGCGTTTTCAACACCAAAAGCTCCTTCACCAAAGTAAACAGAATTGAGATACATTTCCAATATATCTTGTTTGCTAAAGCGTCGATTAAGCTCAGTAGCAAGCACCAATTCTTGATATTTGCGAAGAATATTGCGAGAAGAATTAAGTAATGCATTTTTAACCAATTCCTGACTGATGGTTGATCCTCCCTCAACAATTTGCCCAGCCAAAAGATTTCTGACGAAAGCTCTTGCCATCCCACGAACAGAAAATCCAGGGTTGGTATAAAAATTTTTATCCTCAGCTGTGATGACAGCTTGTTGCACAGACGTTGGCATGTCGGAGAGAGGGATATATGTTACTTCTTTGGGATGATAAAAAGTGAAGAAAGGTTTGCCTTGATCATCAAGAAGCGTTAATCCAGTTTTACTATGACTTGTGATACTTGTTTTGTCTTTCAGATCACCGGCAAAATAGATATAAGTAAAGATTGAAATGAGAACAAGAAGGAGAATAAATGCGCCTACTGCCCAAAAAATCTTGCGATGATGACGTTTAAGTAATTGCCACCAAAAATCTTTTGTTATTAATCGCTTAAGATTCTTTTTTGTAAAGATTTTCTGAATATTTTTGACGAGCGCCTGATATTTCATAGCTCAAGTAAATTGTAGCATGTTTTGGGAAAAAATCTTGTATACTACAATAAGTACGCGATGAAATAATATGGAAGTTGCATCTTTAGTTTGTCCTCACTGTTCTCTTCCTGTGCTGTCTGAATTTTATTTCTGCCCCAATTGTGGCAAACAGCTTCGTACCAAACCATTGTCTCTTTCTCTCATTCAGCAAATGGGTATTTATCTTCTCTCTTTTTTTCTTCCACCGTTTGGTTTATGGCCAGCTTTCCGTTATGTGCGACAAAGTAATCAGAGAACAAGAGTTGTTGGATGGATTGCGATCATTCTTACGATACTTTCACTTATCATATCAACGTATTATTTCATGCAGTTTTTGCAACAATTTTCACAGCAACTTAATCAAGCAATGCTTGGTCAATAAAACATATGGTATACTACTAAAGTGGACATCTTGCAATCACTCCTTTTAGCAATTGTCGAAGGTATTGCTGAATTTTTACCAATCTCATCAACAGGACATCTTATCTTGGCTTCAGATATTTTGAAAATCGCACAAACTGATTTTGTCAAAAGCTTTGAAATTATCATTCAACTTGGTGCTATTTTGGCAATCGTTGTTCTCTATGCCCAAAAACTTTTTGGGAGAAGAAAATTGTGGTTGCCACTTCTTGCTGCTTTTATTCCAACTGCCGTTATTGGGTTTGTGCTTTTTAAATTAATCAAAAATTTTCTTCTTGGTAATACTGCTGTAACTTTATGGGCGTTGTTGATCGGTGGTATTGTTTTGATCATCGCAGAAAAATTCTACAAAGAGCAGCCGCATCATCTTGATGATATCGAAAAGCTTAGTCCCAAAAAAGCTGTTCTGATTGGTTTGGCGCAGTCTATTTCCGTCATTCCAGGCGTTTCTCGTTCAGCAGCAACGATTCTGGGTGGACTTTTTGTGGGACTTAAGAGAAAACCTGCAGTTGAATTTTCTTTTCTCCTTGCGATCCCAACGATGATTGCTGCAACAGGACTTGATTTGGTAAAAAGTAATTTTTCGTTTAGTTCCAGTGAATGGGGGATCTTGGCTGTTGGATTTGTTGGCGCATTTATTACTGCTCTTTTAGCAGTCAAATACTTTCTTCGCTTTATTCAACATCATACGTTTATTCCATTTGGCATTTATCGGATTATTGTGGCGATTTTGTTTTGGTTGTTAATCATCCGATAGCGCAAATCAATTTTAGCACTCTGTCCCTCATTTTTTCCATTGCTTTTCAAAACAGTAATTTCTATAATGCTGGATATGAAGAGAAAGCAGAATCTAAAACGAGATCTTGAATTTCTTTATGAAATTGGCTCCTTGCGTTTTATTGATCGGACGTGGAAACAATTTCTTCCCAATAGACAAAATCTTACAGAACATCATTTTCGTGTTGTCTGGATTGCACTCATTTTGGCTCGTATGGAGAAAGTTGCCAATACGGATAAAATTCTTAAGATGGCTTTATTGCATGATGTCTCAGAGAGTAGAACAGGTGATGTGAATTATCTCCAGAGACAATATGTTCTCCGTGATGAAGAGAAAGGAATTAAGGATATACTAGCTAACACTGTTTTAGCAGATGAATTATTTACACTTTGGCAGGAATATGAAAAAAGAGAAAGTATTGAGGCAAAAATTGTCAAAGATGCGGATAATCTTGATGTTGATTTTGAAGTGCAAGAAGCAAAAGCAGAAGGGAATACTGTTATCAAGGATTGGGAAAAGATACGACAAGTTGTTGGTGAAGAAAAACTCTACACCAAATCAGCGAAAAAAATGTGGAAGGCATTACAGACCGCAAGTCCCCATGATTGGCATATCAATGGAAGGAATCGTTTTAATAGTGGTGATTGGAAAAAATTTCAGAAGAAATAAGACCAAGATTATATGCTTGATTTAAAAGTTCTAAAAAATTCATTCTGCAACACTTTCTTTCAATTTTAATAATAGCGCCGGAATAAATACTGTAATAAAAGCTCCTTTTGCAATATCAAAACATAAATTTGCCAAGCCAGTTAGTTGTTCTTTATTGAGTTCAAAAATAATCTTCATGGTTATTTACATATTATAAAGGATCATGTATCGTAAATATATGACTCGACATTATGATGTGATCACCATGGGTGAGACAACTATGGATGCTTTCATGACGTTGCATGATAGCAGTGAAAAAGTGCATTTGAGTGAAGACGGAGAGCTTTGTTTTAAGCATGGCGAGAAGATAAATGTGGAGCGGTATGATTTTCAAATGGGTGGCAATGCTACCAATGTCGCAGTTGGGCTCTCGAGACTTGGTTTGAAAGCAACCTTGGTGAGCGAAATAGGTGACGATGAACTCTCTATAAAAATCCGAAATAGTTTGGCCAAAGAAGAAATTGAGCGACTCTTGATGATCCAAACACCAGGTCCGTCAAGTTTTTCAGTTATTATTAATTTTAAAAGTGATCGGACAATTTTTGTCCAAGATGTTGAGCGTGAACATAAATTTCACTTTGATGAGGTCACAGCAAAATATATTTACATCACAAGTCTTGGTCATAAATGGGAACATGCTTACAAAACTGCTTTGGATTTTGCCGGATCTTGTGATGCAAAAGTTGCTTTTAATCCAGGGCATCTTCAAATCCACGAAGGAAAAGAGACAGTACGAAGCGTTCTTGAGAAGACAGAAATTTTATTCGTCAATAAAGAAGAAGCAGAGCAGTTAGTGTTCCATCATTATGGGGAAAAAGTTGATAACACCCAAGACTATATCAAAGCTCTTGCCGAAAAATTGCAAAAGATTGGAGCAAAGATTGTCGTCATTACCAATGGCAGACATGGATCATACGCGCTTGATGATCAGGGAGAATTTTATGCTCATCATATGGCAGCGGGAAAGGTTGTCGAGCGCACAGGCGCAGGAGATGCGTATACGACTGGTTTTTTGGCTGCGACAATACATGGATTAAGTATTGCGGATGCGATGGAATGGGGGACAGTCAATGCTTCATCAGTGGTTGGACATATTGGTGCTGAGGCAGGACTTCTCACAAAAGAACAGATGGAGGAGAAAGTAAAAGAGTAAGCGTCATTCTTTAAACTGTTTTTCCCATTTCTCAAAGTCTCCATTATTTGTTGCAGCCTTATCTGTAAAATTTCCTATCAATTCAGCAACTTGTTTGCGAGTGACACCGGGGATATGTCGATGAAGCTCGTCTATATGAGGAATGTCAGCCGGTATAGCGCTACCCTCATGAATTTGCATTCCTCTCACCTTTACTAATCGTAAGGCTTCTTTTTGTGGAGGGTCTTTTTCCCCAAATACTTTTTCAAGAGCAGCTCTGGCTCTATCTTCTAACGCTTGCATATATATTTCTTTTTCTTCTTTTTTTTCTTTCATCTCTCTTTCTTGCTTTTCAAAATGTAATTGATTGATAGCTCGGGGTAATTCTTCCGTAGCAACACGTGTCCACCCGGCTTGATCTAATCTTTCTATGATTTTGACAAATCCAGCAAGTCCTTTTTTTGCGAAAGTTTCAGGGTGCTCTAATGCTCTTGTAAAATTTCCCTCCGCTTCTTCACCAGCTGTATTACGAGTTGCATGGTCAAGTATAGCTGCATGAAAAGCTGAGATTCCCAGACCTCTTGCGATAAGCTCTTGGGACTTGAGTGGATCAAGGGGAGGATTATTGATCATTGTATCTGATAGCCCAAGCTCTTTTAAGATCCATCCACGGACATCTCTTCTTTTTCCATGTGCCTGTATTTTGTCTTCTTGGCCTAGTTTGGGATTAGGATCGAAATAAATTTCAGGAAGAGATTCATTCAACTGAGGTTGTCTTCTCGCTTTATTGTATAGTTGTTCTATCTTGCCGGGAGCTATACTTTCCCATGGTTTTTCTTGATTCCATTTTGCCAAAAGAAGAGCAGGAGTTGTCGATCTCAGTGCTTTTTCGTAATGAGGCAATTTAGCTGTTTCTTTTGGTAAACCACCAAATTCTGTGCCACCTTCACCCATATCATTTATTCTGATACAATTCTTTCATTTCTTCAAGTGGGTTTGGTTTGTAATCTCCTGCGTGGCCTGTTTGTCCGAAGGCTTTCATTCGATCTGCAATCATTTGTTTATTGGCTTCTCTTGCTTCTGTTAGGTATTCTCGTGGGTCAAATTTATCTGGGTGTTCCATAAAGAATTTACGGATAGCCGCAGTGATAGCAAGTCTCGTATCGGTATCGACATTGACTTTGCGAACACCGTGCTGGATGCCTTTTTGAATTTCCTCAATCGGGACGCCCCAGGTTGGTTTGATTTGACCGCCATATTTATTAATTTCTTGCAAGAGTTCTTGCGGGATACTTGATGATCCATGCATTACGAGGTGTGTGTCGGGAAGTTTTTTGTGAATTTCAACAATTCTATCCATCACAAGAACAGAACCATCAGGTTCTTTCGAAAATTTATAGACACCGTGACTTGTTCCAATCGCAACAGCTAGTGCGTCCACGCCTGTTCTTTCAACAAATTCGACAGCTTGATTAGGATCTGTCAAAAAATCACTTTTCATGTCGCCAGCTCCCGCGCCATCTTCGATACCACCAATAACACCAAGTTCTGCTTCAACCGAAACACCTCGCGCGTGTGCATATTCCACAACCTGTTTGGTGACTTTGATATTATCTTCAAAAGAAGCAGGCGTTTTGTGATCTTCTTGCAGTGAACCGTCAATCATCACGCTTGTAAAACCCAAATCAACTGCTGAAAGACATGCATCAACACTGCCATGATCTTGATGGAGGACAATTGGGATTTCAGGATAGATTTCATTTGCTGCAAGCATCAGATGATAAAGAAACCGATCATTTGCGTATTTTCGTGCGCCACGGCTTGCTTGAAGGATAACAGGGGAGTTGGTCTCTTTTGCTGCTTCCATGATAGCTTGGATCTGCTCCATATTGTTCACATTAAATCCGCCAACACCGTAATTTCCTTTGCTTGCTTCATCGAGAACTTGCCGAAGAGTGACCAGTGCCATAGTTGTTTAATAGTAGCGGGTCTTACAAGGAAATGCAAGGCAAAATTTTACCATTCCGTCCTAATATGGCTCATTGCAAACTCTAGATCTCCATGGACTTTTTTTCTTGGATTAAAGATATTTAACGGGTCAAAAATATGTTTGGTTTTTTCAAAAAGTTTCACTACTTTTTTTCCGTACATTTGCTCAAGATAGGGAGTTCGGATAAGGCCGTCGTTATGCTCACCAGTTGTTGACCCACCGTTTTTGATAACAATTTCATAGACTTGCTTTGCGATAACAGGAATGGCTTCTCGGACCTTTGGATTTTTAATATCAGCAATTGGGATGATATGAAAATTGCCATTGCCGACGTGTCCCGCAACCGTAAAGAAAAATTCAGGATATTTTTTAAGAATTGCTGTTACCTGATCGACAACTTCAGTCATTTTGTGTGGATCAATCACAAAATCATCAATAAATGGAGCGGTATGTTTGTCACGGATTTTATGACGAAGCAGATTAAAACTCTCTCGTCGGACAAGCCAATATCTTTTTTCTTGATCGTCAATAGCAATACGCGTCTGTGGGTGAAGATTTTTCAATTTTTCTCGAATAGTCGCGATTTTTTGTTTAAGTTCATCAAGATCATCACCAGCAAAATCAACTTGCAAAATAAGTTTTGGTAACTTGCCAACAGCCATCTGGAGAAATGCTGGCATGAAGGCAAGCCCTGATTGGATAAGGCCATTGATACCAAGTTGCTTGGCAAATTCTGGGAAAAAGCGAAGTGCCAATTTCAAGGTATTGTCGTCATAACTTTCAAAACTCTCAGGCTCAAGCGGTAAAACAGCGTCAATAATCTCGCTAAGGTGAGAGAGATCATGAAGGAAAATAATTTCCATTTCATGATGTTTTTTAACTGGAACCAGTCCAATCTCTGCTTCAAGAAGCATCCCGAGTGTGCCTTGGGCACCAACCCATAGTTTGGTCAAATCAAAGATCTTTTTCTTTTCATCATACACATTCCAGAGAAAATAGCCGGCTGAATTTTTGGAAACGTTTGGTTTTGCTTTTTGCAAAAGATCGTAATTTGTCGTAATTAATTTATACATATTACGATACAGGTGACCTTCGAAATTTTTTAATTTCATTTTCTGTTTGAGTTGTCTTTCTGTCAGTGGCTGTAAAATATATGCATTGCCGTCTGAAAGAACGACTTTTACTTTTTTGACATAACGTTCTGTTTTTCCATATTGTAAGGATTTCTCACCACCTGAATTGTTATTGACAATCCCTCCCATGGCGCAGATTTCTCGTGATGCAGGATAGGAAGGAAAGATAAGATTTTGCTTGAGAGTTTCTTGTTCAAAATCACGATAGAACATACCTGGTTGCACTGTTGCAATATTATTTTTAATCCCGCCAAACTGACTAAAATATTTTTGAAAGGCAACAATGATTGAATCATTGACCGCCCCGCCACTCATGTCAGTTCCAGCTGATCGCCCTGTAAGGGAAAGATCAGGATTTTTTTTCTTGTTGGCTGTGACAAATTTAACGAGGTTTTTGACGTCAGTTATGTCTTTTGGACTGACAACAACTTGTGGTTTGACTTCAAAAAGACTCGTATCATGACTGTAGTTAAAAAGTGTGTCTGCGTCAGTTGCAATATCACCTTTGATTGTCTCTTTTAATATAGCAAGAAGGGCAGGATCCATGTATCTTTTAATAGTACCAGTAACTCTTTGGAGAAAGCAATAAGCGTATTTATTTTTTAGATCCTGAAGCAAGTTCAGGATGACATTGAGTTATTTTCTCGCTGTCACTTTTTTCACGGCTTCTTTAATAGATTTTGTTCCCATGTTATATTTTTCAATCAACTCTTTCCAGGCGCCTGATTCGGCAAAAGTATTTTGTAAACCAATAAATTCCATTGGTAATGGATTAGTTTTTGCCAAAAATTCTGCAATTGCTCCACCTAATCCTCCCATCACTTGATGATCCTCAACAGTGACAACGGCTTTGGTATGACCAGTAAATCGCATGATGCCTTCCTCATCAAGTGGTTTTATCGTCGCAACATTCACAACCAAGACTGGGAAGCCTTCTTCTTCCAATTCTTTTGCGGCAACGAGCGCATAATGAAGCATATATCCTGTTGCAAAAATTGTTGCTTGTGGATTATCTGTAATCCAAAAGTCCTGCATTTTACCAACCTCAAATGGTGTTTCATCAGTTGTCATGGTTGGGGTTTTGTCACGAGTGTAACGAAGATACACAGGTGAAGTTGTCGCTGCTGAGGCGATGGTTGCTTTTTTCCCTTCGATTGCGTCACAGGGGACATAGATCTCAATATTTGGCCAGCAACGTGTGATCGCGATATCTTCAGTTGCTTGATGGGTAGAGCCATCTGGTCCTGTCATGATACCCGCGTGGTGTCCGGCAATTTTGACGTTTGCCTGATTGTAAATAATAGTTGTTCTGATTGTTTCCCAATTTTTTCCTGGAGAAAATGTTGCGTAGGATGATATGAAAGGAATTTTGCCAGTGACTGCGAGTCCTGCGGCGACTGCTGCCATGTTTTGTTCACCGATACCGATTTCAAAGAATCGTTCGGGGAATTTTTCGGCAAAAAGATGTGCGTAGGTTGATTCGGCAAGATCGGCGGAGAGCGCGACGATGTTGGGATTGGTCTCTCCAAGATGCAGAAGTCCTTCACCAAATCCTGCACGGGTTGGTTTGAGTTCTACATCAGAGTCAAATACCTTAGAGTTTAATTTTAGTGTTGGGTTTAGCATACGTTATTTATGTTCGCTCATAATTTTCCCTTGTAGTGTTCGTAGTTCATCAAGTGCTTTTTTGGCCTCTTCTTTGTTTGGGGGTTTGCCGTGCCAATGGAAATCTTTTTCCATGAAGTCAACACCCATGCCAGGGGTTGAGTGAGCGATGATGAGTGTTGGTTTTTCATAAATAGAATGTGCTTCGCGGATTTTATCAATAATGCTACGGATGTTGTGTGCGTCAACTTCCAAGACATGCCAATTGAATGCTTCAAATTTTGCCCGGAGTGGCTCAAGCGGCATAACATCTTCGGTAAATCCATCAATTTGGATATTGTTACGATCAACGATTGCGATAAGGTTATTCAGTTTTAATTTTCCTGCAAACATTGCGGCTTCCCAGATATTGCCTTCGTTAAGTTCGCCATCGCCTGTGATGACATAAGTATAGTATGATTTTTTGTCGAGTTTGGCAGCAAGAGCAATGCCGATTGCTTGAGACAATCCTTCACCAAGCGGTCCTGATGTTGTTTCAAGACCGGGAAGTGCTGTGCGATGCGGATGTCCTTGCAGGCGGGAGTTTATTTTTCGAAGGGTTTTGAGTTCTTCAAGGGGAAAGTAACCGGCCATGGCCATAGTTACATATCGGATGGGACAGATATGACCATTTGAAAGAACCAGTCTATCACGGTCTGGCCAGTCAGGATTTTTGGGATCATGATTGAGAATATGGAAGTAGAATGCAATAAAGACATCGGCCATATCAAGTGGTCCGGCAGAATGTCCCGATCCTGCTTCAAGGAGTGTTTCGATCAGGAGTTGTCTTGCCTGGTCGGCTTTGAGTTCAAGATCTTTTAATTTATCATCAAATAGTTCGTCGATCATTTTCTTAACACTATAAATAAATCTGAAACATTTGATTGCAACTTGCCAGTGTCTATTCCGTCGCCAACTTTTTCAAAGAATCCAAAACTATTATCATCATGTAAAAATTCTTTAACGTCAAGTTGTTGATCGGTAACTTTTTTAAGTGTTTCTTTGTCAGCGATTGCTCCCGAGTAGCCATAAAAATCCCAACCATCTGAGTCAAACGTTGCTATAATAGTATCGTCCTTGATAAAAGGAAGTGAGCAGAGGACAAGTGCTTGGTTACGGCCACCGCGGCCATTGCCGGTAATCTTGATTGTCGTTTCTCCTCCAGCAAGGAGGATTTGTCCAATCGGCGCTTCTTTGATTAGTTTTTCACCCATTGTTCTTGCGTCTCCTTCAAGACGATCTGTCATAACATAGCAGTGATAGCCAAGCTGTCGTGCTCGTTTTTCCATTGCGTTAAGTGCTGTGAGATTACTTAACATCAAAATGTTCGTTACTTTTTCAAAATACTTTGCATCTTTAGGAGTTTCGTGAAAGTCAGCATCAGATAAGAGATCATTTTGGTCAAAAGTGTATTTGGAGAGAATAGTAATTGCATCTTGCATGCTTGTGGGGTCTTGGACGAGCGGGGCTGAAGCGATAACAGAAAGATCATTGCCTGGAACGTCTGAAAAAATAAGATTGGCAACGGTTGCTGGATAAAGAATTTTGGCAAGACCACCGCCTTTTATTGATGAAAGATGCTTGCGGATGACATTCATTTCAGAAATTGTTGCTCCTGAATTAAGAAGCGCTTTGTTAACTGTAATCATATGATCCAACGTAAAGGTATGAGGTTTTTCAAAAAGGACTGATCCACCACCACATGTCACAATAATAACAAGATCTTTTTCAGTCAATTTGCTTAATCTGGTAATAACTGTTTCGGTAAAGTCAAAGTTTGCCTGGGAAGGAAGTGGATGAGTGCCTTTGGTATATTTTACTTTTTTAAATGTTTCATCAACGACGTCAATGTCATAGCCTTCAGTTATGAGATTTCCCAATTTTTCTTCTAACATTTTGCAAATACCAGAACTCCCTTTCCCAAATCCGACAAGAAAAACATGATCAAAATTATCTAAGTCAAATGTTTTATCCTGAATTTTTAAGCGTTTATCTTGCAAAGAAAAATCTTTTTGAAAGACTCTTTCAGGCGCAATAGAGGCAAAAGCAGTTTCGATAAGTTCTAAGACAACTTTACGATTATCATTGGTTGCAAGAGCATCGTAATTTTTGATATAGGGCATTAGTAGTAGTGTAGCAAAGAAAGAGCTGTTTTTCTATAGCAAGAGCTACTTTTAAAAGGCATAGCGGCGATAGATCGGATATCGCATTTTTTGTATAAGATGATTTTGATAGTCTGGGTTTCTTAGTAATTTCCCATACGCCTTGAAGAGTGCACCAGTCATATCTACAGCCGGACAAGTCAATATATTTTCAGGTGTTTTTCTAACAAAGGCGTCTGTCTGTTTTGCTATTTGTAAAGCTGGAATTTCATGCCAGGTTGCAGGTTGATCTGGGAATAACTCTTGGAGTCTTTCTATTACTTCTTCTGGTCCAGATGCTTTTCTGCCAAATCTTTCAGCGGCAACAAGGCCAGCTTTATAAAAGGGTGTTGTTTTTCCATTAATCTTTGCTTCAGGTTTAATAACATTAGGATATGAATCTCCAAACACAGCAGCAACGGCATAATTAGTAAGTGTATTGCCTTAGGTTCTAAAACGAAGTGCATCACTTCAGGTAAAATCGGTGAACTGAGAGGAGGTGATGAGCATGAGATATCGGCATTTAGACCTTGAAGAACGGGAGCGGCTGTATGCCTTGCGAGAGCAAGGCAAATCACTCCGTT
>DASQPC010000108.1:0-9617 GCA_035644155.1 Candidatus Methylomirabilota bacterium | reverse complement strand
ATTTACCAACATGGGTCCAACCAGTTGCCAACAATTTGCCTCTCTCATATCTCAACATGGCAATACGTAAAATCACTACAGAAGGTGGAGACATAACCCAAACAGTACCATACATATTTGGTATGCTTGCCTGGGGTGCTGTCATGTACATCTTAGCAGCACGAACATTTCGATGGGAATAATAAATAAACCCATTGACAAAAATTTATAAACATAGTTAGATTAAAGTATGCTTCGGGATTTAAAAGTTCCATTTTTTACTATCCTTTTCCTTTTTTTAGGATTTTTTCTCTTTACCAAATTGTTTGGCCCACTTCCATTCTCTGTCAACAGCATTACCACAACCAAACAAAATCTCTTTAGTGTTGACGGCACAGGAGACGCAACTGCTGTCCCTGATACAGCCCTTCTTACTTTTGGTGTAACCAAACAAGCAACAACAGTTGAAGCTGCACAAAATGAAGTTAATCAAATCATTAATAAAATAAATGCCGATTTGAAAACACTGGGGGTTGATCCTAAAAATATTAAAACAACCAACTATTCAGTCAACCCCAACTATGATTATTCTGGCGGCAAACAAAGTACCAATGGTTATTCAGTTGATGCCAACCTTGAAGTCAAAATAAAACCACTAGAAAAAGCAAATCAAGCAATCGATATCGCCACCAAAGATGGCACAAATCAAGTAGGAGGCATACAATTTACTCTTGATGATACAGAACAAAAAAAGCTTGAAAATCAAGCTCGCGTTGAAGCAATCAATGAAGCAAAAACAAAAGCACAAAGCCTTGCAAATGCAGCAGACATTCATCTAGGAAGAATCGTTGATGTCCAAGAACGTGGCAATACACCCCAACCCATATTTAAAACAATGGCTGCAGACGCTGGAAAAGCAAATGACGCTACCACACCACCAACAGAATTAAATCCAGGCGAAAATAAGGTCTCTATCACCGTTACTCTTTCCTACGAAACATACTAATCCTTATTGCCACTGTGGAAGGCCTTGTGGACGTCACGAAGCTGCTTATTTGTAATATGTGTATAGATCTGTGTCGTCGCAATATTCTTATGTCCAAGCATCTCCTGGACGGAACGAAGATCTGCACCATTGATTAACAAATCCGTTGCAAAAGAATGCCGCATAGTATGGACTGTTGCGTCCACAGGAAGCCTTGCCATCTGCACATATTTCTTAACAATCCGCTCAATACTTCGAGCAGTCAACCTCATTTTTGCTCCACCATTATCCTCATGAACACTTCCGGAATAACGGATAAAAAGCGGCTTGAAGACATCTATACGGGCTTGGAGATATCGCTGTATCCATTCTGCTGCTCGATCTGAAATAAACACAACTCTCGCACGTCCTCCTTTACCAATGACTCCAAACTCACGTCGGTCTATATTAATCTGTTCATGATTAAGATTGACGAGTTCTGAAACACGAAGCCCTGTTGAAAATAACAATTCAAGAATTGCTCGATCACGAATTCCTTCTTCTTTGGAAGTATCAGGCATGTTGACAAGCCGTTCTATCTGTTCACGCTCTAAAAACTTAAGACTTCTGCTTTCTGTCTTTGGTAAATCTATTTTTGAAGGTTCAATCGTTTTTATGTCATTTTTTATGAGAAATCGGAGGAATGACCGTAAAGCAATGACATAATAGTTTTGGGTTACTTTTTTCAGACTTCGTCCTTTTTCATCAACACGATTTGCTAAATACACTCTATACTTACGAATAATTCCCAAATCCAAATTTTCGATAGTTTTTCCGGGCAGAGTAGAGGAGTACCATTTTTGAAATACTTCAAGGTAGTGACGATAATCCCGAATTGTCAATTTAGAAGAATTTTTTTCTATTTCTAAATGTTCGAGAAATTGATTAATTTGTTGTGGTAAAATATTTTCCATAATAGTAGGGGACTTATTAACTGTAATCAATTTTTCATGAAGTGTCAACAATATTGTGCGACATATAATATAGAGACACACTTATGACAAAAAATGACTAATGATAGCTCTTAAATAATTAAGAAGCCTTCTAGGGCCTTACATGAGCAGATGCTTATTACGTTTTGCCTATGGAGACAGTCCAAATACGACTCCTCCACCATTATTTTTAGCAAGGGGAGTATCGTGGCTAAAAAAGGTCAAATTAGCCTCAAACTATCAGCTTATAGGAATTTATAATCCTGAATTTAAATAAGTATTGGGACAGGTAAGATGACACTATTTATCGATCCACCAGACTCGATAGAAAATATAAATAGTTAATTATTTTTAATTTCTAAAAATCTTGCCTCCTCCCCTTGAATAATGTCATACCTTACGTCGTAAAAGTTATATTGTGCGACATTAAAGCAGCTTGCTTCGTTAACAAATTTGCTTTTTTATTTCAATAATTAAAAGAGAAGAAGCACATATCAATATGCTAATCAATAAAACAATTGAAGAACAACACCCTTTTATCTTTACCATACTTATTTATAAACTAAAGAGGTGTTCGTGTTTTTTTAAGCTCTATAACACAAGCTTTATACTCTTACATTCGTATTAGTAATATAAATACTGTGAAAACTTGTTTTTGTGAAAAGTTAAATGAGGTTATCCACATTACTATATCAAAGCATATCATTAATCTTATAGGACTCTCTTCTCCCCTTTTTGAAAACCTGCTTTTATTTCCCCCACGGAGTAAAAAGAATTAATAAAAAAAATGTTACACAACTTACCCATACGTACTCCCATAAAATACCCTTAAATAGTCTCCTTTCAAACCATATATGAGAGAGTCCTACCATGGTATAAAAAAATCCTGTTAAAAATAAAGCAATAATGGTGGGAGTACTTGGCCAAAACCACAGAATAGTGGCAGCTTCTCCCAGACATACTGTCAAGACAGCAGCCCATGTTACGATTGAAGATACTGTCTTTTGCAAATTGTATGTCCATAATGAACAATAGACTAAAAAATATGTATAGAGAATAATAAAAAGGATAACAAGAAGCACAGTAACATGCAGTGAAAAAACAATATTAGTGAGAAAAAAATATGAAATAAGTGTTATAACGAAAGAAACAATACGAGCCCCAGAAAGTAATGCAATTGTTCTCATTGAAGAAACGACTAAGATATTTTGGCTTAAAAAGAGTGAATATAATCCAAGTGCATAAATAATTGTGAGGATGATTTTTGAGAAAAAAAATGTTGGAGTAAGAAAATAAAATAAGCCAAAAGCAAGACTGTAGAAAAAAGGCAAAATTAATGTTTGGTATGCCCTATTCTCTTTTACATCTTCAAAAATTGCCCACAAAAGGAAAAGATTAGTAATAATTGCAAGAAGAAAAACGATAGAAAATCCGGATTTACTAAATTGAAATTCGGTTAAAAAAAGACCGAGTGATAAAACGATTGTCGAGATGACAAACTTTTGCCTTTTTTCTACAAAAAATGACAAAAGTCCTTTCTTCCCTTTTTTCGCACCTAACAAGAAGCGTTTAAATTGTGATCTTAATCCGGTAGTTTTTTGTCTATTACTCATTACCTGTATGGCTCTGCATTATCTCATCTGGAATATCAAAATTTGCGTAGACTTTTTGTACATCATCAAGATTTTCTAACTTTTCCAGAAATACTAAAGCTCTTTCAACAATAGATTTTTCTGCAATGCTACTAATTACTATAGGTTTCCATGTGAGTTCTGCTGATTTTACTACTATCCCCTGGTCTGCCAAAACATCTCTTACTTTTGCAAGATTTTCTGGCTTCGTATACACGAATACTTCATCAGTTGCCTCTTCTACGTCTTCAGCTTGGTTATCTGCCGCAATAAGAAAAATCTCATCAAGTATTTTACCATTTTTGGAGACGGTTATCATTCCCTTTTTTTCAAATTGGTATTGAACACTACCTTGATTGCCCATACTTCCACCATTTTTATCAAAAATATTTTTTACTTCAGCTACAGTACGTTGCTTATTATCTGTAAATGCCTCAACAATAACACTAAACCCACCAGGACCAAAACCTTCATAGAGCGCTTCTTCAAGATTAGCATCTTGCTTACTGGATGCACGTTGAACTGCACGTTCGATGTTTTCTTTAGGCATGTTGGAAGCCTTAGCTGCTTCAATTGCCAGACGCAAACGGAAATTACTATTTGGATCAGCAACATTACCACCTTGTCTGACGGCAATTGAGATCGCTTTTGAAAGTTTGGTAAAAAGTTGTCCACGCTTGGCATCATTTGCTCCTTTTTGTCTTTTAATGGTCGCCCATTTAGAATGTCCGCTCATAGAACCCAATTATACCCTTTCTATATTGACTTTTGCAACAAATATTAGTAAAATTGCACTCAACCTTTTTGCTCTTCTTTGATAAAAAAGAAGCTGCCAAAGAAGCATGATACAACTAAAATCTCAAGCTATCCAAACTGCCTTAGTCGGAGATTGGAATAATGCCATCACTCTTAATCAACAGATCCTCGTTGACGAACCAAACGATATTGATACCCTTAATCGTCTTGCTTTTGCATTTTTAAGCCTTGGTCAAGTTAAAGATGCCAAAAATCTTTACGAAAAAGTTCTTTCTCTTGATATGAAGAATCCTATTGCAATTCGTAATATAAAAAGACTCAATGATTCGAACACAAAAAGAAGCAATGTCCTCTTAAATAATCTTTTTATTGAAGAACCAGGAAAAACAAAAGTTATTGAACTTCTTAATGTTGCAGATAAAAAAGTAACTTCTTATTTACGATCAGGAGAAAAATTATTTCTTCGGATCAAACGTAATAAAATATTTGCAATAGATTGTGAGAATCAATATATTGGAATGTTGCCTGATGATATTTGTCAAAGACTTATTAAATTTATTAAAGCAGGCAATCAATATGAAGCATATGTCAGAACAGTTGATAGTAACAGAGCCTGTATTTTTGTACGAGAAACTAAACGGATTAAGAAATTTAGAGATCAACCTTCTTTTGTCTCGACAGAAAAAGCAAAACTTTCTTTTGAAAATAAATCTTCCAAATCTTCGGCTCACTCTGATGAAGACGAATCTTTATAGAAAATTACTTTCCTTTTTTTCAGTTCTTTTTTTATTTTTTTGACTTCTTCAATTTTATTTTGTCGCAATAAAGAGATAACTGCAAGGATTACAGATATTACCGTAATAATAGTGATAGCAATTGAGAGTGTCGGCATAAAAAATTAAAAAATTGATGAATTTTTACTGTCTTCCCCTATGGTAATGATAATATCAGCAATTGTTTTTTTACTAAGCATTTTAACAGAAAAAGGAAGTAAATTTTGTAATTTCCTTAAAGAATATGTTGATTGACCAAAATATGCAATTGTAGAGTTAGCTTGATCAGTAGAAGCAGTTGAAACGGCAATGATATTATAACCTAAATTGGTAAGAATTTTTGCCAAACGAGTTCCCATACCTGCTCTATTGCTGGCATTGATTACTTCCACACTAATATTTTCTGACGTAATAGCCTGATCGGTAAAAAATCCTGTCAGATGATTGTTATTTTCGGTCATGCCTTTTGAAATCGTTATTGTTGTTATTTTTTTATTGAGACCTGAAGTTCTTTTTGCAATAAGATAGAGACGAACAATATCAAAAAGCGTAAGATTTGTTTTTATTGATCGATAGTTAAATGCCATTGTTTTTATTGTTTTAGTTATGTTTGTTCCTCCTGGTAAGCCATCAGAAGAGTTTATTTTTGCATCGGGAATAATTCCCACTATATTTCCAACTGACGATACAGAAAGATTACCTGAGGAAATCTGCAAAATTGATGCTGAGGGAATTGAGGGATCAATTGAAAGAAATTCTGTCACGTTATCTTGCTTGACGATTGCAATGGTAAATTGATGCTCTCCATCAAACTTGCTTGCTCGTATGACAAAAAATGTTTTTATTGCTAAAGATAGAATAATAATAAAAGTTACAATTCCCGCATAGATAAAAAAAGTTCTTATACTTTTGCTGTCTTGTTTGGAATCTTTACTTTTCATGCACTTTTATTATAGCAAAAGAGGTAGCGTTACTGAGATAGTGTTAACAGAGCCATTAATTCCCGAAGATTTGGGGGTAGCTGACTTTCAAAACTCATCATTTCTCCTGTAGTTGGATGAGACAAAGTAATTTTGGCTGCATGCAGAAAAACACGCTCTAACAATTTTCGATCTTTTCTAGCTGTCTTTCTTCCGGCGTACAAAAAATCTGAGAAAATAGGATGATGAATATATTTGAGATGGACACGAATTTGATGCGTACGTCCTGATTGAGGATAGACTTCTACATATGAAAATATTTCTTTATCTCTGGGATTTTGATAATATGCCAAAACTCTATAGGAAGTCTTTGATTCTCTACCTCCTGGTAAGATACCAAAACGTTTTTTATTCCAAGGAAGCCGACCAACAGGGACATCTATCTCCCCTTCTTTGGGTTCAATTTTGCCATGCGCTAAGGTCATATAAACTTTTTTTATTGTTCTTTCCTTAAATTGTTTTTGAAGATTCTCGAATGCTTGTGGAGTTTTGGCTAAGAGAAGCACACCAGATGTTTCTTTATCAAGTCGATGCACTACTCCTCCCCTCTTAAAGAATTCTCCTTGTTCTGGAGTAAATAATATATTTTGCTCTTTGATTTGTTTCTCCATCCAATCTTGGACGGTGACTTCATTTTTGGTAGTTTCTGCTCTATTTACAGTTATTCCTGCAGGCTTATCAATGACACACAAATCGTTATCTTGATAAAGTATTGTCATAATTATTGTCAGATTCGTTTTCTCGTAGTTACCTTACTTCTTTCCTGTTTGAAAAAAAGAAAAAGACTAAAAAGAAATAAAAATAATAATAAAATACTTTCTAAACTAACAAAAATTATTTGACCTTTTTGTTGTAAAAAGATAACGTTTATGAGTGAAAAAAATGCAAAGAAGAGTAAAAAAATACTTTGTAAACTTCCCTCTCGTAATTCTCTACTCATGAGTTTTGGATAAATAAATCTCACAAAAAATACCGTTAATAAGAGATAGACACCAGCATTAAAGAGATATAAAAATAATTGATAACCTGTCATAAAAAGTGAAGAAGTCAAAAAACCAAACGGTAAACAAACAACAAAGGCAAGAGTAAAAAAATCAAATAATCGCCCAAAAGGAATTTTTTTATATTTTCCAATCATGTAAAGAGATAGATAACCACCAATAACACCACCAAGCAAAGATAATCCTCCAATACGTGGTGTAAAAAAGAGAAGAAAAATATTTTTATGTGCTAGTGGATGTAAGATAAAAAATAACAAACGAGAAAAGACTAAGCTACTTGCTATAACAAGAAATGTTATATCAAACATCTGCTCTAATGAGATACTTCTGCGAATAAAAACGTAGTCATCTTTTACGAGTTTATAAATACAGTAGGTAAAAAGTAAAAATGCTGGAATAAGAACGAGAATTTGCATAATGTATTAATTACTTTATAAACAATCGCACAACTCCTATCAATAAAAAGCTGACGCCGATACCAATAATTACTGCAGGTACACCAATTAAATCAGAGAGACCACCTACAATAATAATTGGAAAAAGAGAAAATACCCCAGTGAGAGTATTTAAAAAACCATAAATTTTCCCACGAAATTCGTCCGTTGTTTTCTCTTGTAAAGTAGTATTTGCAGGGACAAGAATAAATGAATTCGCAATACCTAATAGAAAAGCAATTACTACCATAATATGAAGAATAGTAATGTTTAAAATATGAGGGAGATACATGTTGAGATCATGAACAAATTCACGAGAAGCAACTTTAGAACCATATGGTAAGAAGAGCATTGCAAGACCATATAATAATATACCTGCTGTAATTACTTTTTCTTTCGGATGACTATGGAAAATATTTACCATCATTACTGCGCCCACAATTGTACCTAGTGCTACTGGTGCAATAAAAAGGAGTGGAAAGTCTTCTACTTTAATCCCCAATACTTGATTTGCGTATCCTGGGGCTATAGTTGCAAGGAGAAGGATAAGTGTTTGTGAAACCGCAAGAAGAACCAGTGAATGAGAAATCTCTTTAGTATTTAATATTAATACTAGTGTGTGTTTTATATCTCGAAAAATGTTGAATGCTTTCTGCACTTTTTTTGTTGTCTTTACAGCTCCATAACGTAATTTAATAAAGGAAATAAAAAGTGCGCTTATGAAAAAAAACAGCGCCAAAATAAGAAGTGTTCTTATCGGACCTGCTAAAATAATAAGCGGTCCAGAAAATACAAAAGCAGCAAGAATTGAACCAAAAATACCCATACCAAATAATGCATTTGCTGCAAGTAAATTATCTTGCTCAACAATCAACGGAATAATTGGGCTTTCAGCCGGAATAAAAAATTGTGTTAGTATTGCAACAAGAAAAGAAATAAGATAAATCATAACGAGATTGTGAAGATTAAAAATGAGGAGTAAGAGTAACAAACCACGAAAAATATTTGTTAACATTAGAACTCGTTTTTTTTTCCAACGGTCGACAAAGACACCTGCAACACAGCCAAAAATAATTGCTGGAATTGTAAAAGAAAGCACAGCTCCTGATACCGCAGTGTTTGAATGCGTTTGTTTAAAAACAATGAGGATCAAAAAAAAATTAAAGATATTGAGCGAAATCTGCGTAAATACTTCTCCAATCCAAAGATTGAAAAATGATTTATCTGACAACGCACGAAGGATATTGGTCTTCATGATTGAGCTTTTTCAGCATAGTTACCAGTTCGAGTATCAACTCGTATTAATTCACCCGTATTGATAAAAAGAGGGACTCTTGTTTTAAGACCATTCTCAAGAATTGCTTCTTTAAAGACATTAGTTGCGGAATTACCTTTGGCCCCAGGCGCTGTTTCAACGACACGAAAGGTCATTTTTGGTGGAAAAAGAACTGAAAGTGGCTCTCCTTTAAGAAAACTGACATTAAAAGTATCACCTTCTTTAAGATAGATATGATCAGGAACTAATGAAAGAGGGATACTGATTTGTTCATAACTTTTGGGGTCCATGAAATAAATCGCTTCTTCATCTTTATACAAGTATTGCATGTCTTTTTTCAAAACTTGCACATTTTGCACTTTTGCTCCATTGATGTAGCTCTTATCAATAATTGTTCCTGTTTTGATATTACGAACTTTTACTTTAATATTGGCACTTCCTCTTCCCATTTTGATGTGCTCATAAGATATTACTGTCAAGTACACACCGCCTTCTTCAAATGTTGTCCCTGCGCGAAGATCTGTAACTGAAATCATTTCTTTTTTCCTCCTTTTCTTTTTACTCTAATAAGTCCGGAACACGGAGTTACTTCTATCCCCTTTTCTTCGAGAACATCAAAGAATAAATTTGCTCCGATTGAATCAGATGACATATGTCCAGCATTAATAACATTAATGTGAAGTTTTCTCATTGCTGCAATTGCATCGTCCTTCATATGCATATCAATAACCGTTCCAACTCCTAATTTGGCCAGCTCCATATAGATTTCTTTTGCAGGATTTGTTCCTCCGGTAAACCAAACCATAACCTTTCCTGCTCTACTCTGTGGAC
>DASQPC010000107.1:0-6255 GCA_035644155.1 Candidatus Methylomirabilota bacterium | reverse complement strand
AATATCTCCAGCTCCTTTACGCCCCAGTGTATCCTCACAAATAGCTGTTCCTTTATTTCCAAAAAGTTCAATTCTGGTATATGGACCAAATTGCACCGAACTTACTATTTCAACCGTTACCCCTGAAGAGAATTGACCAGCAATCATTGCTGTTTCATCATGTGGTCCATGCCACACATCATTACTAATTACAGAAAAAAATTGCTTCCAATCTTTCATATCACTGCCGAACCATCTTACAAGATCAATACAGTGCGAACCTACTGCTGCAAGCGACCACCACAAAGCGAGGTATTCTCTCGCTCGCCAATTAGAGTCATCTGCTTGAGGAAATCCCCAAATAACTCGTATGTGTCTGAGTGAACCAATTTCTTTACCGTCGGCAATTCTTGCATAAAGTGCTCTATGACCTACATGTGATCGCAGATGAAATCCTGTCGCAAGTGTCAGATTTTTTGCATCTGCGAGTTTCACAAGCATCTGCGCATCTTCCAAAGAAGTTGTCAGAGGTTTTTCAACGAGTACGTTTTTTTCAGCCTCAAGACATGCAGCAACGTGTGATACATGCAGTCTATCAGGAGAGCAAACTATTGCAATATCGATAGTTGGATCTGAAGCAAAGCTTTGTAAAGAAGTATGAACTACAGCGTCCAGTGAGTGATGTTTTGCTAAAAATTCTCTGCCGCGTATTTGATCACGAGAAAGTACTGCAACGAGCTTTACACCAGCTAACTCTTTGATAGCAGGAGCATGACCATTATCCGCAATATTCCCCGTCCCTATTATCCCAATTCCAACACTTAAATTCATAGTTCATTTGTCCTGAGCAAAAGCCGAATGATGAGGTAATTATAACATCTATGAAAAAGATTCACTTGCACGACATTGTACCATCTTTTCAAAGAGATGGGATGTCCTAATATCAGTAGGCATCTATTCGTGCATTTACAACACATGATTTGATTCACTGCCAATCAGCGCCTTAGAGGTCTTCCCATTCAGAGCAAGCGAGAATATCCGTTAGGATTTCTCAGGTATAATAGCGGGATAGACCGCAAGGCTTTCTTCCTCCCATGTTTTACAGCAAGTTTGTCAACAAATCCTTTATGCTTCTTGTTGATTCGTACCATTCGGTGAGCTGTTTGTACCAATGCCCACCTGATGTATGGATTCCCAAGTTTGGTTATCCTGCCATAGTAGGCATGGTTGCCTGATTGAGAAAGTCGTGGTACCATACCAAAGTAGCTGGTGAATTTCTTTGCATTGGGAAATCTGGTAACAGTCCCAATTTCACTCACCAACAGGAAAGCAGTAGTTATCCCGATGCCAGGAATGGTTTGAAGCAATTTGACTTCTGGGAAGCTACTGCTTCTTTGTTTGATTGCACGATCAACCAATACAATTGTTCCCTTCAAATCATCAAGTCTCCCAAGATACCACCTGATTACTTCTCGTTTTGTTTGTGATACTTCCTGTTCAGTAAGCCACTTTCTTCCTTTGACCCCAAACGTATCTTTGCCCTGAAATCGCAGATTATCTTTTCTCATAATGGCACTGACTCTGTTTTTGGTCATTGTTTGATCATGAACCAACGATATCCTCGCTCGTGCTAACTCACGATTATCAAGAATTGTGTCTGGGGCAATGTATGATTGAGGAATTAAATCAGCACGAAGCAGATCACACAATGTTTTTGCGTCAATACTGTCTGTCTTGATTCTGGCACTGGCTATGGCTTTGACTCGAAATGGATGGGCAAGTTGTACCTTGCAATTTTGCTTCTCAAGTAGTCGCACAAACCACATCCAATTTCCTCCTGCTTCAACTACAACAGATTGAGGATGAGCAAAACGTGAAACAAGCAGGGTAACTGCTTCTTCTGTGCAATTGTAGCGCTCTTTGAACAATTGGTTTCCTTGACTGTCTTGTGCTACCGCTACAAAAAATTCTTTATGTAAATCTATTCCTACAAAGTTTCTCTCCATAATTTCTCACCCCCAGTCCTTGTCTTACATGACAATTCTGGTAGTTTACCAGGTGAGAATCTTTTTCATGGAATCAGAAAAAACGAATGAGTATTTATTTTTCAAAATATATCTGTTATACTATTTTTATGGCGAAGATGGATCCGGTTGTACATTTTGAAATGCCGGCTAAAGACAAAAAAAGAGTCTCTGATTTTTACTCAAAAGTTTTTGGGTGGCAGATGGATCAATTGGGCTCTGAGATGGGTAATTACCTCCTGGCCCAAACTACAGAAACTGATGCAAACAATATGGTAAAAACACCAGGAGCAATCAATGGTGGATTTTTTGACTATAAAGAAGAGGAAGACTTTAACATGCCACATTTAGTAATTTCGGTTGATAACTTAGAAGAAGCTATGAAAGCTGTCGAAGAAGCAGGCGGCAAAATCCTTGGCGGTGCATCAGGTCCTGGAAAAATTGATGATATCCCAGGTATTGGCCGCTATATTTCTTTTGAAGATTCAGAAGGCAATCATGTCGGCATGCTCCAACCTTCTCCAAGAGAATAATTCCTAGCTTTCTCTTTTTCCTTCCAACAACAAACTCATTGCGTGTTTAAAAGAACCTGC
Organism: Candidatus Methylomirabilota bacterium; assembly: GCA_035644155.1. Lineage (GTDB taxonomy): Bacteria > Patescibacteriota > Microgenomatia > Levybacterales > UBA12049 > DATIGJ01. The sequence continues at coordinate 3,659 of DASQPC010000107.1, read as the reverse complement.
CTGAACAATTTTTCCCGCATTAACGAAGAAAATTTCATCAGCATTTTCAATCGTATTCAGTCGATGAGCGATAATCACTTTGGTCGTTTGCTTGGGTAATTTATCCAAGATCACTCCAAGCAATTTTTCAGTCACAGTATCGATATTGGCAGTTGCTTCATCCAGAATAAGGAGCTCAGGCTTTCGTAAAATTGCCCGCACAAAAGCAATCAGTTGCCGTTGACCAAGACTAATGGTTTCGCCATGACTCGTCACTTGCGTTTCCAAACCTTGATCAAACCGCTTAAGCATTTCAGAAAGACCATGCTCTTTAATAACCTCAACCAATTCTTTGTCGGAATACTTCATGTATTTTTCATTACCATATAAAATATTTTCTTTCACTGTTCCGGTAAAAAGAAACGGCTCCTGCAGAATAAAGCCTATTTTTTGGGTTCGTTCGTCTGTCTCATACGATCTCATGCCTCTCCCATCAAGCAGTACTTCTCCACTTATTGGATCATAGAGACGCGCCATCAGAGATGCAGTTGTCGTTTTTCCTCCACCGGTTGGTCCTACCAAAGCATACGTTTTGCCTTTTTCAAGAGTAAAACTGATCTTCTTTAGCACGTCTTTCCCCTCATAACCAAATGACACCTCACGAAATGTCAGTACCCCTGCATGCGCTATGCCCTCGTCTTTTGGGAGAACAGGCAAATCAGATGACAATGCCAAAACAGCTGAAATTCTATCCCACCCAGCAAGAGCTACCTGAAAATTAGACCAAATGCCGGCAATTTGTCGTATCGGATCATAAAAGCGCGTAAGATAGACAAAATAACTGATCAAAAATCCAACGGTAAACTGATTTTGCGAAATAAGATAAATGCCATAAAACAACACAACAATCTGTGCAATATTGGAAGCCAAACCATAGACAGGAGTAAAAATTGTATTAGCTATCCCTGCCATAATGGCACTGCGATAATTCGCATGATTGACACTTTGAAACCGCTTTCTGAAATAATCTCGTCTGTTAAATGCGACCACGACTTTGAAATTATCAAGACTCTCCTGAATCTCAGCACTCATTCCTCCTACTGCTTGTAAATTAACAGCATTTTTTTTCTTAATCCACGGAGAAATAATTTGTGTAAAAATAATAACAAGTACTGCGGGTGCAAGCGCTGCTGCTCCCAAACGTATATCCAACGCCAAAATAAATATCGCAGCACCAATCATCATAAAAAGACTTCCGACAAATTGCATTAATGCTTGTGAAAAAAATTGATTGAGTTTATCAGTATCGTTATTGATACGCGAAATCAGGTCTCCTGCTTTGTTTTGATTGAAGAATGCCACCGGCAATTCTTGCAATTTGACAAAAATTTCATTTCTCAGTTTAAATAGCAGACGTTGCCCTACGGCTCCCATAAGTTTTGTTTGGAAATAACTTGCGACAAAACCAATAAAGAATAAGACAAAAAGCATGATTGAGGCAGTAATGACTCCTGAATATTCTTTATGTTGAATGGATGTATCGATTGTAATACCGAAAATAATAGGCGCGACTAATGAGACAACTGTATTGATCAAAAGCGCAAAAAGCGCAGACAGCATATTTTTCTGTTCACCGCGCAAAATCGGCATAAATTTTTTAATCGCCGCGAATGTTGTTGTATTTTCTGTATTAAGCTTGTACTTCATAATGACTGGTGCTCTGTTGCGATTCATATAACTGAACATATTCAGGTGATGTTTTCAAAAGTTGTTTATGCGTACCAACTGCTATAACTTCTCCTTCCATAAGCAAAATACATTGATCATAATCAATAATCGATTCAATTTTTTGTGTCACAGAGATGAGCGTTAAATCAGGATAGTGCTTTGCCACATTGGCTAAAATCTTTTTTTCGGTATTGGTATCCACCCGCGCGGTAAAATCATCCAACAGCAACACTTTTGGATTGAGAGCCAGCGCTCGCGCAAGCATAATACGTTGCTTTTGTCCCCCTGACAAACTTGTCCCACGCTCAGAAACAACGGTTTCTAATTTCTTGGAAAGAGACTCGATAAAATCAGTTAACTCCGCAGTTTTAATCGCCTTTTCTAAATCCTGCTCTGCAATATTTTCGGAAAAGGCAATATTTTCTCGGATTGTTATATTAAAAATAATACTGTCTTGAAAAACAAATCCTACTTGTTTATGAAATGACTCCTTATCTAACTGCGTAAGCGCAGTACCAGTATAGAGAATCTCTCCTTCGTCAGGTTGGACTAAACCATTGAGAATATACAATAATTGCGTTTTCCCGGCTGCTGTTGGACCGACAATTGCGGTTTTGGTACCGGGCTTTATTTGCAGATTTATATCTTTTAAAGCTTGTTTCTCTCCAAAACGCAACGTCACATGGGCAAGCGCAATCGCTCCGCTAAAATCAGCAGGAATCGTCCCAAAAGGCTCTTTCTGCTCTTCTGATAATACTGCGGCAATACGCTCATATGAGGCAGATGATCTGGAAATAACACCGCTCATAAATCCAATCATGATAATGGGGAAAATAAGAATACCAACATAACTATTAAAAGCTGCGATATCTCCAAGCGACATACTCCCTATTATCACAAAATGGCCTCCAAGTGCGAGGATAACCAGCGTTGCAAGACTCGCTACAAAAGTGATAATCGGAACAAGAATGGAAAAATAACTGAGGATCTGAAGCCCGATATTTTTTGCGTTGGAATTCGCTTTCACAAATTTGTCATACTCATGTTTTTGAGAATTAAGAACACGGATCAATGCAGCTCCCAAAATACTTTCATTAATTACTTTATTCAGCCAGTCAATTGTTTTTTGTGTCTCTCCAAAAAGTTTTCTAATCTTTCCAAGTATTACAAAAAAAGTTCCTCCAATAACTGGAACAATAACAAGCACTGCCAAACCAAGCTGCCAGTTCGTAACAAGAAGGAGGACACTCGCCCCAAGAATCAGACAGGTTGAAGCAATAAGTGTACCGATGGCCTGTGCGACAAACATTTTTACCGCGTCTACGTCAGAGGTAAGATTGGTAAGCAGTTTGGCGGGTGTTGTCCTCATGACAAATGCGTAGCTTTGCTTCGAAATTTTTTCAGCAAGTTTTGCGCGCAAATCACGAGCGACAATTTCAGACGCATACGTCTGAATAATACTTTGCATGTAAGTAAAGATGAAAACAAAAAGAGTAACAAGAGAAAATGAGATAAGAAGATTTTGTGTAACAAATATTCCCTTGGTGTATGAATCAATCCCCTGTGCGATAATTTTAGGAGCAAGAAGACCGATAAAGTTTGCCAAAATGGTAAAAAGGATAAGAAGCCCCACAAATTTCTTATAGGCAAAAACCATTGCAAACATATTTGGTTTTTTGGTATTAACAGCAACTTTCTCTTGCTTCATAAATTTCTTAACGAAAGTAATCGGAGATATTTAGTATAACAGATCTTAGTATATTTTTATTGAGTGATATATATCTCTCTTACACAACTCCCATATTTTTACTTTATAATAAAAGTCTGCATGAAGAAAATCGTTCTCTTTTTTGTTGTTATTATCTTTGTTTTATTGGTCGGAATATTGTTATATAAGAAACCTCTACATACTAATCCTACGGTTACTTTGACACCCTCTCCCACCGGAGCAA
>DASQPC010000106.1:0-13085 GCA_035644155.1 Candidatus Methylomirabilota bacterium | reverse complement strand
CTCATCGAACAAAAAGACATTATCAATATTTTAAAAACAGGAAAACTTGTCGTTGTTGATGAAGCATATGCTGAATTTAGCAACGTCACTGTCATTCCTCTTCTTAAAAAATATGATAATCTCATTGTTGTACGAACATTTTCAAAATGGGCTGGACTGGCAGGTCTACGAATTGGTTACGCAATCACTTCACCGACATTCGTTGATCAACTCCTCAAGATAAAACCACCTTTTAATATTAACAACGCAGCAGAAGCAGCAGCCATTGCGACATTGCAAGATTTATCCTATACAACAAAAACAATTAAAAAAATCATAACAGACAGAGAACGTTTGTATAAAATTTTACAGACTTTTTCTTTTATCAAAGTCTATCCAGGTTTTGGAAATTTTCTTTTTTTACAAACTGATAAAGAAAATTTTGTCTCACTAAAAAAACTTTTTGAAAAAAATAAAATTGCTTTGCGTTATTATTCTGCACTCAATGGAATTCGGATAACAATTGGCAAACCGCTACAAAATAATAAAATTATTATAGTGATTAGATCATTTACTTTTCAACAAAAATATGCCTTCCTTGATAGAGATGGGACACTTATTTTCGAACCACAAGATACCTATCAAATTGACAGCATTAAAAAATTTAAAATATTAGATGGCGTTATTCAAGGACTTACGTTACTAAAAAATCAAGGATATAAACTGGTTATGGTTACCAATCAAGATGGATTAGGAACTGATTCTTTTCCAAAAGTTGCTTTTCAGTTAGCACAAAATACATTGCTTGGAATTTTAAAAAAAGAAGGAATAATTTTCAGTGATATTTTTATTTGTCCACACTTCTCTTCTGATCAATGTCGCTGTCGCAAACCAAAAACTGGACTTGTCACTTCTTTACTAAACAATATTGATAAAAAAAATTCTCTTGTTTGTGGAGATCGAAATACCGACAAAGAGTTTGCTAAAAACCTTGGGATTAATTTTGTGCCCATGAAAACGAATGGTAATTTTTATGAAGCACTGATAAAAAAGGAGTTAATTAAATGAATGTTGAACGTTTGAGAGTCGCATTGCCAGGAGGCGAATTACAAGGCGCTGTTTTACAAAAAGTAATAAAATCAGGTTTTGAATTAGATACTTCCAATCCAAAAAAATATTTAATCGGAGTTGATAAGTTACCACTTGATCTTGTTATTATTCGGGCAAGTAGTGTCCCTGAAATAGTAAATGATAAAAAATCAGTTATCAAAGCGGGTATAACCGGAAGCGATATACTTTGGGAAGCCGGAATGGGAAAAACAGCAGGAAATGAATTGCCTATCCCAAGTAAATCAGCGCTTTTTCTTGGTGTAACAGAAGCCTTGCAAGAAAAAATAGAAAAAAACTATAGACGAAAAATAGAAAAAACTGATCTTTCTGGAAGTATAGTCGTGACAAAATTTCCAAAAATTGCAGGAGAAGTTTTAAACGATATCTCTGATATTGAAATACTCTATGCTCCGGGAAAAACAGAAGCAAAACAGTATGTTTATCCAAACTGTAACGGAATTATTGACGTTGTAAGCGAAGGAGATACAATAAAAGCCAATAGATTGCGTATTATTGAAAAAATTCTCGATCCTGTCACAGTAAGATTCATTGCTGCTGAAGAAAAATTGACAGAGAGAGATAGAGAAGTTCTTGTTGATTTCAGAAATCGGATTAGTACAGCATAAAGGAAATAAAAATTGTATAATATGGAAGAATTATGAAAAATATAACACCTAAAATTTTAAAAGGCTTTCGAGATTTTCTCCCGACAGAAGCTCGCAAAAGAGCCTATGTTGCCAATACTTTTAAAAAAGTATTTAGTTCGTTTGGATTTGAGCCATTAGAAACACCAGTCCTTGAATATGAAGAAATCCTCACAGGAAAATATGGAGAAGAGGGAGATAAACTGCTCTATCGATTTGAAGATAATGGACAAAGACGTGTTGCCATGCGTTATGACCAAACAGTACCTCTTGCCCGTGTCGTCGCGCAATATGAAAATCAACTCACCTTTCCTTTTAAAAGGTACCAAATTCAACCAGTCTGGCGAGCTGAAAATACACAAAAAGGTCGTTATCGCGAATTTGTTCAGTGCGATATCGATACCGTTGGTATCGACTCAGCACTTTCCGATGCAGAAATCGTAACAACTGCTATCAATGCTTATCAAAAACTTGGATTCAAAAATTTTAAGATTTTGATTAATGATCGCAAAGTTTTTGAAAATCTTTCAATACAAGCAATTATCATAATTGATAAATTAAAAAAAATTGGTGAAGATGGTGTATGTCAAGAGTTGGTTACAAAAAATATTGTTGGTTCTCTTGCAGAGGCAAAAATTATTTTGCAGGAACTTTTGGATCGACAACCAACAGAACGACTTGTGGAAATTTTTAAAGCACTTGAGCAACTTGGCATTGAACAGTCTGTTATCGAATTCTCCCCTACTCTTGCCCGCGGACTTGATTATTATACAGGTATGATTTTTGAGATCGAAATTGCTGATTATCCTGTTGGTTCTGTTTGTGGAGGTGGAAGATATAACAATCTTATTGGGATGTTTACTGACAAACAAATCCCAGCAGTTGGATTGGCAGTCGGCTTTGATCGGACAATCGAGGCAATGGAAGCACTGAGACTATTTCCTACTAATATAGCAGAGTCGACAACTCAAGTGCTTGTTACTGTTTTTTCAGAGGAACTGAAGCAGATTTCTCTTGACGCCACCAAAAAACTTCGGGACCAAAATATTAATACAGAAATTTATCTTGGTGATTTTAAAGCAAAAAATCCGCTTGAGAAACAACTGAAATATGCAGATGCAAAAAATATTCCTTTTCTTCTTATTATTGGTCCGCAAGAAGCAGAAAAAAATAACGTCACACTTCGAAATATGAAAACCCGCGACCAACAAGAAGGAAGCCTGAAAGAAATACTACAGATCTTGCATTAGTCAACTACTCTAGGTTATAATGTGTGCATGACAACTCATGAACGAAGATCTTTTTCACAAAAACATGGCGCGCCAGTTCCTAACCCAAATTTGCCCATATATCGTTCACCAGATCAGCAAATCCAAGATGCCATATCAGAAAAAGTAAAAAAACAAAAAGAAGCACTTATTGAAGCAGCGGGTCTTGGTTTTGCACTAACAATATTCTTCGATTCTGAGAACTCATATGTTTTCCTCAAAAATGCAGCAAGCAAGACAGACGGAATACAAATTCTTCGAGAAAAAATACAACAATATAACAAGGATCCAGAATTACAAACTCTACTTTCCAAACTTCCAAAATCTAGCGATCCAGAAACTGACCCAATTTTTATAAAATATCTAGAGGATATGGGATATATTGGCTCTCGCCTTGCTACATTAGGTGATCTATTTGATAACAGTTTGGAGTTTGTTACAACTATGGTAAAAGATACAAGAAGTATTGAACCAACAAAAAGAGTTCTGGAGGAAGCTACATCTTTGGATGAAGTTGGAGCTGGAATAAGAAAGCTAGCAAGAAAATCCTCATAAAAGAGATCTTGCATGAAAGTATTATTCCCGTTATAGTAAATACATGCCTGATAATCTCCAGCTACAAAATTCACAACAACAAGACGAAAATTTGGATCAAGAACTCAACGAAGTTGCACAAACAACAAAACAAAAAATACAGCAAGACCCAACTCTTTCACAATCCCTCGCAACTGATCCAACGCTTCAAGATACCATTGTTGATATTGAAAAAGAATTACTTTCAGAAATTATCAAACGGCTGGATCAAGAAAAAATGTCTCCTGAGGAAGCACAAAGTCTGGCAAAAGAATTTCTCTCCCTCCTTCCTATTCAAGATCAAAAAGATCTCTTAAACAAACTCTATAAACTCAGTCAAGATAATCGAGCGACGCAAGGTATTTATCTCAAATATGCCAAGCCTCACGAAGAGAACGAAACACAGAAAAAATTAGAACTGATGAGCCAACATATTCAACAAGGTAATATTGAAGAAGCGCTTAGCATCGCGAAAGGAAAGACAACAAATGCCTGAAGCACCACAATCAAAAACAACAGTAACCACCGAAAAAACAGCTGTAACAGCTGAAGCTACTTCCCCTTCTGCGCCAGTTACTGAGACACCTTCTGCAAGCCGAGTATTGAGCGTGCGAATAAAAAGTTGGTTTAGTAAAATACCTGATACCAACGCAGCTTTAACAAAGCTTGCCAATGGAGATGCAGGTGAAAACACTGCAACAATACCTCCGCTAGCAGAAGCAACTCTTCAAGGTGTCGTCCAAGAAGCCGTAAACGGACAACCGACAGCAGAGCAGCCTCCGCTAACTACTGTAAAACCAAAAGAAGTTATAGACGCGGCAACAAAACTGACTCAAGAAGCTGCGCAGCAACCAACTACTGAAATTTCAGTAAGCCCACCTGATGTTCAACAACAACCTCCTCCTCAGCCGGAAGTAACAGCGCCTCAACCTGATGCAACCATGCCTACAGAACCAGTCGATCCTTGGGCAAAAACAGATCCAAATATTACTACAGATGCTTCAAGGACAAATTTTGCTGGAAATGAACCAACAGTTGATCTTTCTACCGCAACAACACAACTTCCTTCTTCTGCAGAGACGCAACCTATTGCGGATACAATCGAACTAACAGACAAACAAAAAAAGCTGAAGGATCAATTACCAAAGGCTCTTTCTGATGAAGAAACAGCTGTTATTCTTAATACCGCTGCAACCAATCCTGAGTTACTTGATGCACTTGATAAAGCACTTAAAGAACCTGATCTTAGAAAAATCCAAGCAGAAGAAGATAAAATTGTGGAAGAACTTAATGGTATCGATAATAATCCAAATGCGACAGATGAGGAGAAAAAACGAAGTACATTCCTTCGAATTTTGTTAAAAACACTTAAATATCTAGGAATCGCAGCTCTTGCAACAGTGGGAGGTACTGTTGCGGTTGCAGCGGGAGCTGGTGTTGCTGGCGTAGGATTGGTTGCATCTGCAGCAAAAGGATAAATTCCTGGATGACATGAAATTCTCAACCAGACATCTTGCCGTTATCGCCCTTATCATCAGTAATATCGTATGGGGAGCCGCGGCACCGCTTTTTAAATGGTCTTTGCAAGATATACCGCCGTTTACACTTGCGTTTCTCAGGTTTGCGCTTGCATCGCTTCTTATATTGCCGCTTGTCTATTCCCGCGTTACAATTCGGCTTCAAGATATACCCAAAATGATTCTTCTTGCACTGGTCGGAATTGTTGGTCATATTGGTTTATTTTTCCTTGGCGTGCAATTGACCGCGAGTATTAACGCACCAATTATTACTACAGCATCACCACTTTTTCTTATACTTATTGCGTACTTTTATTTACATGAAAAGCTGCAAAAACGAGTTTTGATTGGAACATTACTAAGTCTTTTAGGTGTATCGCTATTGGTAGTTCTCCCACTTATTGATCAAACAAATCACGGTTCGATTATTGGCAATTTCCTTCTTGTCATCTCGACTCTGTGTTTTGTGTTCTACACAATTTTGTTAAAAAAATTCAATTTGAACTATCCATCACTAACTGTGATTTTCTGGGTATTTTTCTTTGGAGCTTTTCTTTTTATCCCATTCATGGCAGCTGAATTACCAACTATTACTAGACATCCTTTTGATATCCGTGCAATTGTTGGTATATTATATGGAGCATTTTCTTCCTCCATACTTGCGTATTTCTGTTATAATTTTGGAGTACGACATTTGAAGGCAAATGAAGTGGGAATCTTTTTTTATTTGGACCCGCTTACCGCAATTTTTGTCGCGCAAGCGCTTTTGGGTGAAGTAATAACACCGTTATATATTGTAAGTACACTAATTGTTTTCGCAGGAATAATTATCTCAGAACACAAACTCCACTATCATGGCTTACGCTAACTACTTTTTCTTAGTACTCTTCCTTCAATAGCTTTAGGATCGACAACATTTTCAAGTGCTTGTCTTGCAGCAGCCCGTCCTCTAAATAAACTTGTTGCTACAGTTCTGGGTACTTTATTCGTTCCTGCAGAAATTTCTAAATTTGAGAAACCATCAGCATGTTTTAAAAGCGCATCTAAATGTACTGGATAAATACTTGCATCAGTTAATACTTTCACTAATTCTTTTCCATTTTTTTTATTCTGTACTTCTTCCTCAACATTCATGTCGCTTGGAAATTCTTTTCTTAGCCCTGCTTTTTTACCAGATAGATCGCTTGCATCAGTATAGTTTGCATCTAATGATACAGTCTTGGGTCTTACGGCATCACTTCGTGCTTGATTAATAGCCGTATTTTTTAATGTGGTAAATAAGAAGCCTCCGACGTTATCTTCAACAGGCGGAGTATCTTTATCCAATCTCATACTAAGTTTTTCGTATGTTGTTTGGACAAGATCTTCAGCTCTCTGATAATCTCCGCTCGTGTAACGCAACGCTTGAGCAAATAAAGAATTTGATTGAGTCTGGATTAACGTTCGCCATGCAGCCTCTCGACCCGGCCCTCTTCGTAAGTCATTAAACGTAGGACCTTCTACTTTGTTTCTTGAATTGCTTACTTCACTTGTTGCTTTCTCAATTTTGCTCATAAAATACCTATAGGATCTGAGAAAGTATACTTGAGCTTCTCTATACTTGTCAAGAAGGTAAAATTAGGCTATAATAGGCGTATGAAAGCAGCAATTCACCCACAATATTTTGAAAAAGCGCAGGTTATTTGTGTTTGTGGTAACCGATTTACCACAGGCTCTACCCAGGAAATTATTCATGTGGAATTGTGTAACAAATGTCACCCTTTTTATACTGGAGAACAACGATTCTTAGATCGAGGATCAAAGATTCAACGATTCCAAGAAAAACAAAAAGCAGGAGAAGAATACAAAGCAAAAAAGCAAAAAAAAGTTGAAGAAAAGAAACAACGACTTGACGCTCCTAAGTCCCTTCGTGAAATGCTCATGGGACTCAAATAGCTGACTCATCAGCTCCGTTCGAAATGACACGTTTCATATGAACGACTATCGCTACATTCAAATCCAAGAACTTGAGAAAAAGATTGAAGAAACGAAAACCCTTCTCGAAGATTCTGTCATGGCAGAATTGGCACAAGCAGAACTCGATCAGTTGACTGCTGAAAAAAATGCTTTGGAAGAAAGTATCAAATCCTCACAAGAAAAAAGTGAAGATAACTTTGACGAACGAAATATTCTGTTGGAAGTAAAAGGTGCTGCTGGCGGCGATGAAGCCAAACTCTGGGCAGAAGAATTGATACGCATGTATACACGCTTTACGCAAAGAAAAGGGTTTCAAGTAGAGCAACTTGAAGAAAATGTTATTAAAATTTCAGGCAAACCTGGAGCATTTGGCGCATTGAAATATGAAGCAGGTGTTCATCGTGTACAACGAATCCCTGAAACAGAAAAAAAAGGTCGTGTGCATACATCAACGGCAACTGTTTCAATCCTCCCTGAACTTGAAGATCTGGATATTCATATCAGCCCTGATGATCTTGAATTTGAAGCCTTTAGAAGTGGTGGACATGGTGGACAAAATGTTAACAAAGTCTCAACGGCTGTACGCATCAAACACGTTCCTTCTGGCATTGTCGTTACCGCGCAAGCAGAACGATCCCAAAATCAAAATCGCGAAATCGCAATGAAACTTCTTCGGGCAAGATTGTGGGAAATGGAAGTTGAAAAGCGAGAAGAACAATTTGCATCTCTTAAAGCAACCCAAGTCGGACGCGGTATGCGGGCTGAAAAAATCAAAACATATAATTTCCCCCAAGATCGTCTAACAGATCACCGAATGAATAAATCCTGGAAAAATCTTCCGGTTATTTTAGCTGGAGAGATTCCAGAAGAATACCCAACAGAATAAAAATCTTATTAAGATTTTCTGGGAGGGAAACGACGACGTGCCAATCTTGCAGCTTCTATTTGTTTTGCAAAATTTGGATCTGTTGATTGAACAATGCGCGTCGTCTCCGCAAGCAAATCCGGTGTTATTAATACTCTATCTAACCGAATTCCAGGATGTTGACCTACAGAAACTCGAGCACCAGGTCGCACAAATTCTACTGTTTTTTTTCCTTTATTCTCTGGATAGCGCTCGTAGACAACAACCGTCTCTGAAACATCATAGACAGTTTGAGCTGTGCCTGCACCTTTTATAATAGTAGGATATATTTCTGGCGCTATATTGGGCGTTCCTGGGGTAAACAACGCATTTAAATGAGGCCAACGGACACCTCCATTACGTGGCAAAACTGACCCATCGGTATTTCTTGCAATAATTTGCAACGCATCTGGTTGTGTTAAGAACTTATCAACAGAGAGTATAACCCGATTATCTTTTCGTTCTTTATAACTTTCTGAACCCCGCGGTGATTCGGGGGGTGGTAATTCAAATTCAACTGGCATATATCTGTATAATTATTATATCTCTGTTTTCTATCTAGATCAAGCACTCGACCTTGCACGAAAGATAACAATTTGTTACTATACTTTCCCATGCTGCCAAACAAACTTGCCTTTGTCGACATTGAAACAACAGGTCTTCGTGCTCCTTATGATCGGATTATTGAAATTGGCATCTTACGTGTTGAAGATAATAAATTGGTCCAAACATTTCATTCGCTTATTAATCCTCAAACCTTTCTTCCCAAAGAAATTGAAATGATGACTGGTATTACAGCTGGAGATTTGGAATATGCGCCGACATTTAATCGATTGAAAGATGCTATTTTGGCAATACTCGCTGATTGTACATTTGCTGCACATAATGTGCGATTTGATTATGGATTTATCAAAAATGAATTTAAACGGGAAAATATCTCATTTTCTTCCAAACATTTTTGTACAGTGAGATTATCGCAGCTCCTCTTCCCTACTGAACAAAGACACAATCTGGATGCAATTATGAAGCGTTTTGCTATTCCTTGTGAGACCAGACATCGAGCGCTTGATGATGCACAGGTTCTTTTTGAGTTTTATCAAAAATTACAAGAACGATTTTCTTTGGACGAATTGGAAAAAATGGTTAATAAATGTCTGAAAAAACCTTCACTCCCCGTTCACTTACAAGCAACAGATTTGGATATTTTGCCTGAGAAACCAGGTGTCTATATTTTTTATGGAAAAGAAGGAATGCCTTTGTATATTGGCAAAAGTAAAAACATCAAAAACCGAGTTTTAAGTCACTTTGCCTCAGATATCAGCTCAGTAACAGAGATGAATATTTCACAACAAATTGAAAGTATTGAAACACAAACAACTGCTGGAGAAATAGGTGCATTGTTTTTGGAATCTCATTTGATTAAAAAGTTATTGCCGTTATACAATAAAAAATCGCGTATAAAAAAAGAATTGGTGGCGATAAAAAGTCGAATAAATACAACAGGTTATCAAGAATGTTTTCTTGAACCAATTACAACGATTGACCCAAATGCATTGGATACTTTTCTCGGTTTTTGTAAATCACAAAAACAAGCAAAAGCATTTCTTGCAGATCTTGCCAAACAATATTCTCTTTGTGAAAAATTGCTGGGCTTAGAAAAAACACAAGGAGCATGCTTTGCTAATCGCTTAGGACAATGCAAAGGAGCATGTCTTGGCAATGAGAAACCTGAAATATATAATCTTCGATCTCTGATGGCATTTTCTTCTACAAAAATACAGCCATGGCCATTTGCCGGACCGATTATTATTGAAGAAAAAGAACTCAATGGCAACCAAGAATACTTTGCAGTCAATAATTGGTGTTACTTGGGAAAAGTAGGAATTGATGCCGAAGGAAACAAAAAAAGCAACATTGATCAAAACGTTACTTTTGATCTTGACTTGTATCAAATACTCAAACAATTTATCAAAAAATCACCTCTTTCTCCTCAAATCAAAATTGTTTCACCTGAACAACTTGCGTTATTTCTCCAAAATTAACGGAAGAGCATAAGAACAGCCAAGATAAGGACGAGAAGTCCTCCACCTCCTATAATGATAAAATCACGTTCAATACCATAGATTTTTGCTTTTCCTGTTTTTTTAGCTTTTACACGTGGCGCTGCTGATTTTTTCTTTGCTGCTGCTTTCTTTTTCTTTACTGCCATAAAAATCACCTCCATTCACTCTTACTTTTTTAGCCGTATTAATAGAATACATTATTTTACGGGTAGGTTGTCAAGAGGAAAATAAATTAATATTGGACAAAGTAGATAACCTTTGCTTTACTTTGAAGTGATTGCACCCATTGACTCACCTTTTGGTTGAGTTTTTCTTGTTGGAGACGATTCTTTACTGATGCACGAAGTTGCGCGTCACTTTGTCCTTGTGGCAAACTATCTTTGTTTGTTGCAATATAATCATCAATTTCTTTATCAGCTACCTTAACATCTTTCCCAACAATCTTTCCAACTAATTTATTTAGTCTAATTAATTTGCGAAGGTCGTCTCGTGTCATACCTTGCATCGCAAGTACTTGATCAAGTTTTTGTCCTTGTTTGGTGATATTTGTTTCAACATTTTTTATTTCATCATCCACTTCTTTATCGTTCACAGTGACGTTTGCTTTTCGTGCTTCCTGTTCAACTAATATGTTACGGATCATTGTGTCCAGAGCTTGTTTGCCGCTTTGTTTTTCTGCTTCTTTGACAATAGACAAACGACTAATTGGTTGGCCATTCACAATTGCTGCGACAAAAAGACCTCGACCTGCATATAATAATGCGCCCAAAATAATAATAACAGCAACAGCAATAAGAAGTGATTTGCGTACAGGGCGAGTTTGTGTATTTGGAGATGTTGTGACAGCAAGTGATTGGACTTGTGTTCGAGTCTTAGCGGAAGTTTTGGGAGCAGCTTTTTTCGTGATTTTCTTTGTTGTTTTTGATGTACTCACTTTTGTTGCCATGTCTTATATTATAAACAGTACTTTTTATTTTGCAAGAGGGAAAAGATTGTTAATTCGAGAGAAAATAACACTTATTGCTGAGTTGCGCTACCAAGAGTTGCTTTAAAATCAAGAGTCTTATCATCTCGATAAACAGTAATTGTGACTGTATCTCCTACTTTTTTCTTTGTGATAAGCGATGAAAGTTGAGTGGAACTATTGACGCGTTGGCCATCAAATTTGACAATGATATCGCCTTGGACAATGCCTGCATTATCAGCTGGAGAACCAGAGACGACTTGTTGAACATATGCACCTTCAGGAAGATTGTTGAGAATCGCTAAGTCTTTTGAAATCATCTTGTAGCCAACGCCAAGATATGGTCTTTCAAATTTCCCTGTTTGATTAAAATTGTTGAATGAATCTTTGATAGTGTTTATTGGAATAGCAAAACCAATATTTTGTCCGCTCTCAGAGACCGCAGTATTCACGCCAATAACCTGCCCACCAGAATTCAAAAGTGGCCCACCGCTATTGCCAGGATTAATTGCGGCATTTGTTTGGATTACGTTATCAAGTTTTTCTCCTCCTCCATCAAATGGTGTGCCGGCAGTAATACCGCGAGCAAGTCCTGAGATAACGCCAGTTGTTACCGTATTACGAAATTCTCCCAATGCCGTACCAATCGCAATAACATATTGACCAACTTGGAGTTTACTTGAATCCCCCATCACAACTGGTGTTAATTTTTGACCGCCATTTTCTCCTGGATTAATTTGGAGAATTGCGACATCATTGAGAGGGTCACGATAGATTTTTTGCACGGTATATTTTTTATCGTTACTGGTAATAATATTATATTTCCCTTCTGTGTCAGAAACGACATGCTTGTTGGTCACAATCATCCCGTCAGTTGAAATGATAAAACCAGAACCGATATTTTCAGGTTGGGAAGGAAAACCACTTGAATCAAACGGAGAATTATTGGATTGCGGAAGCTCTTCAGCAATCGTCACGACGGAGGAACCGGCTTTTTTAACAATGTCGATCGTGATCGATTCTTCTGTAACGATTTTAACTTTTTCTGTCTGTTGAGAAAGATTCACGTTTGGCAGAGAAAAATGTAATGCTGGCACATACTGTTGTATTGCACTCGCAAACCCTAAAAGAAGAATAAGAATAACAAGCAGAACAATTAGCTTTCTCATAGCATATAATGCAATAAAGTGTAAAAAATAATTCTGAAAATTGGCTTAAATTATTATTGCGCTGAAGGACTTACTAATTCTTCAACCGCTTTTTCAAGTTGAGTATCGTGCGCCTGATCCTTCTTATCAAGAGCAACTGAGATATCTGGTGTGAGACCTTTTTTGTGTACCCACGTACCTTCTGGTGTTAACCACTTCGCGATTGTTACATGCAGACCCGATCCTCCACCCAAATCTTCTGCTTCTTGAATTGTTCCTTTTCCAAATGATGTTTCACCAACCAAAAGTGCTCGCTTGTGATCTCTAAGCGCTCCCGAAACAATCTCTGATGCCGATGCTGAGCCTTTGTTAATTAAAACAATTACTGGCACATCAGTAAGCATTCCTTTGCCTGAAACATTATAACCAGTCCGATCACCATTTTTGTCCTCCTGCATAACAGCAACCCCATCTTTAATAAATTCTGAAGCGATATATACTGCATCTGTTAGATAACCTCCAGGATTGTTACGAAGATCAAAAACAATTCCTTTGATTGACTTGTCTGTTTTAAGTTGTTGATTTACTTTGACTGCTAAATCAGTCCATTCATTGTTGGTTCCATCACCAAATTGCGACAATCGGATATAAATTACTTTATCATTGACCGCATTGGTGAGGGCTGAAGATTTAGTATTGATACCATCAATATCTTTCACTTTTTTGGTCCAGCTTGTCAAACTCTTTACTGTTATCGTATCTCTGGTTATTTTGATTGAGGTAGGTGTGGTGGTATCTTTATGCAAAACTTGCAATGTAACATCTGTTCCTTTCTGTCCCCGGATCTTATCAACTGTCTGAGCAAGTGTCCAACCGGCTACTGATTGCCCATCAACAGAAATAATGATATCGCCTGCTTTAAGTCCCGCCTTTTGTGCCGGGCCGCCGTCAATCGGAGC
>DASQPC010000105.1:0-5829 GCA_035644155.1 Candidatus Methylomirabilota bacterium | reverse complement strand
CGGCTATCTGAAGGCAAACTATAGACACCCGGTTTTAGAACTCCTCCTTCAATATCAATTGTGATTTGCCCCACAGAGCGGGATTTCGTTTCGCTTGATTTTCCTTCAGCAATTGGATTTTGATCTGTGGCTGCTTCAAATAAAATATCTTTTTTGTCTGATTTAGGAGCTCCTTGATTTATCAATCCATAGCCAAGAAAAGATAAACCAACAATACCAAGGAGGATAGGCAACCAATGGTGCTTTAAAAAAGGTACATATGTCTCTTTCAGAGAACTATCCATCTTATGTAACGACAAAATTGAGCACTTTCCCTACGACATAGATCACCTCTGTAATTGTTTTACCTTCTAAAAATTTTGCGACCCGCTTATCTTTTTGGGCACGATCACGGATTGACTTTCCATCTTTAGGATCATTGTGCTGCAAGATAAGAATTGCACGCAGCTTCCCATTGACCTGTACAGGAAGATTCGTTATTTCTTGTATAAGAGCATCCTCGTCATAGCTTGGCCATCCGCCTGAATGAATTGAGAATTTGTTTCCTAACCGCTCCCATACTTCTTCTGTCATATGCGGAGCAAAAGGAGCCAAAAGCTTCAGATAGACTTCCACTTCTTCACGGCTGATCTTGTCTTGTTTGACAAAAAAATTGTAGTAAGTCATAAGCTTGGCAAGCGCAGTATTATAGCGAAGTTCTTCTAAATCAATAGTCACTCCCTTTATTGTCTCGTGCATTATCTTGTTGGCACTATCAGCAAGATTAGCGCTAGTAATATTTTGGCTTGTAAATAAGGTCCAAACTCGTTTTATGAACTTATACATTCCTTCCATTCCTGTATCGCTAAAATCTCCGCCTTGATTGAAAGGCCCTAAAAATAACAAATAACATCGAACTGCATCAGCTCCGAATTTACGTATATACTGATCCGGATTAATAATATTACCCTTACTCTTACTCATCTTTGCCCCATCCTTGATGATAAGGCCATGCGCATAGAATCTGGCAAAGGGTTCTTCAAAATCAATATAGCCAAGATTATGCAGTACCATCGTGATAAATCTGGCATAAAGAAGGTGCAGCACTGAATGTTCTGCTCCGCCAATATACATCGTAACCGGCAGCCACTTCTTTACAATCTCTTTATCAAAGGCAACATCATCTCGATCTGTTGAAGTATAACGGAAAAAGTACCAAGCACTATCAAGAAACGTATCTGAAACATCAGTTTCGCGTGTCGCTTTGCCTCCACAATGAGGGCATATAACTTCATAAAACTCCGGATAGTTTGCCAAAGGAGCCTTGCCAGTGCCCATTGGTTTGTAGTCCTCCACATAGGGAAGCTTTACTGGCAGATCTTTCTCTTCAACTGGATACCACCCGGCCATATTCTTCTTATCATCCTGGAGCGCAGTGTTAACGGAGCGATAGGATCTTTTTGAGGATTCTTCTGTAAACCACGATAACCCTTTCTCAGCACAACTACTACAGAAAACCATCGGAATTGGTGGACCCCAATAGCGCTGCCTTGAGATGAGCCAGTCTCGAAGATGGTATTGCGCAGATCTTTTTCCAAAGCCTTTTTCTTCAAGATAATTGAGGACATCTTGCCTTACTTCTCCCCACTTTCTCCCTTTAAACTCCACAGGCTCCTGAAGTATTCCATCCTCAGCATGATGATAGCAGAACTCAAGATTCTTCACTTTTTGAGCCAGCTTGGGATCTTGCGGAAACATGACCGGATGAAGTGGTAAATCGTACTTTTTGGCAAACGCAAAGTCACGCTCATCATGCGCACTGGCATTGACAATGCCTGTTCCATACTCAGCGATAACAAAAGATGCCACCCAAATTGGAAGAAGTCTTTTTCCTGGAGCGTATTCAATATATCTTCCGGTAAAAATACCTTCCGTTTCTTTTTCTGTATCAAATGTCTTGGCAGCTTTTTTCTTCTTTATGCGATCGACAAAATCCATCACTGGCTTCTCATATTCCGTTCCTTTTACCAATGCATACACCGAAGGATGTTCAGGAGCAATAACTGTAAAGGTTTGCGCCATAAATGTCTGAGGAACAGAGTCAAACATTTCAAAATGGATATCCATATCTTTCACTTTGAAACGAAGAAGCGCGCCTTCACTCTTGCCGATCCAGTTACGCTGGGCAATTTTGACTTTCTCAGTCCAATTGAGGCTTTCTATATTTGTCAATAAACGATCTGCGAAGGAGGTAATCTTGAAAAACCATTGGTCCAATTCTTTCTTTTCAACAAAAGAGCCACATCTCTCGCACTTTCCATCGATTACCTGTTCATCAGCAAGAACTGTTTTACATGATGGGCAAAAATTAACCGGCGATTTCTTTTTATAGGCAAGTCCAGCTTTAAAAAGTTCAATAAAAAGCCACTGCGTCCACTTATAATAGGAAGGATAATACGTCTCAACTTTGTTTTTCCATGCATAGCCAATGCCAGTTGTATGAAGCTGACGGTAGAAATTTTCTTCTGTGCGTTTCGCATGTTCAATTGGATGTGAGCCTGTCTTGAGTGCATGGTTTTCAGAATGAATCCCAAATCCATCAAGACCAATTGGCTCAAACACATCGTAACCCTGCATACGCTTGAAACGACCATAGACGTCAACACCACCAAAAGTAAAGATACTTCCAATATGCAAGCCTTCAGCTGAAGGATAAGGAAACATCATTAAATTATAGAAAGGCTTATTGGCATTCTTTAGATCCGGCTGATAAACACCTTTTTCCTCCCATTTAGCTTGCCATTTCGGCTCAATCGTTGAAGGCACATAATGTTGTTTACCTTCAGTCAAGGTAACCTTAGGAGGTTTAGCCTCGTTTTTACTCATAATTTGTAGTATAACAAACAATGAAAATAAAAAAAAGCTGCCTTTTTTTCAAAAATTATTTAATCCTATATTTTATAAAAGCTTTTCTTCTCTTTTCATAATGATACTCTTTGATATTTTCAGATATATTAAAACGACTCCCCTGCTTTACTTTTTTTCTTCCACTTCTTATGATGAATAGACACATGATGATACGTTTCCTCATTGGCTTTTTTGTTTTTTCTCTCTTTCTTGGCTTTTCTGCCCAGTTAGCTCAGGCTGCCATGATGACAAACCCTCATTACACAATTGAAAATCAAGATATTAATATTCTTCCCTTTCAGACGATTCCAACCAAAACACCCACGCAACCTCCTTTTATGCCTCCACCACTTGCAACAGGCGAGAACTACACGGTTGAAACCAATCAGCCTGAAGGACTTTCCTTCTCAATTTCAGAAGAGCTGATTGACCTTGGCAAACTCACCGCAACAAATCCTGTTATCCGCAAGACTTCCCTAACCACAAAGAGCGCTTATGGATATCGTATTGAGGCAACTGAAGATCACCCGCTGCTCCTTGACACAAAAACTGCAATTCCTGATACAACCTGCGACAATGGTTCATGCTCTGAGCTTACTGATGCTCTCTGGACAGACACATTAACGTATGGCTTTGGCTACCATACTTCAGCTATGGCTGATGACTCGTTTAAACAATTTACTGATGTCTCTAAAAATGAATCCCTGCAAACAATCATTCAGGCAGGTAATACAATAAATAAACAAACAGACGTGACGTATAAAGTAACTATTTCACGCACACAACAGGCAGGAGCTTATCATAACGTCGTAACATATATTCTAACGCCAAATTATTAAATGAAAAATCAAATTTTTTCCTTTTTATTTATATTTTTAACTGTTTCCGTTTGCTTTTTTACTTCTGTAAGAATAAATCAAGCCTATGCTGACAGTATAAGCTTAAAAATCTCTCCTTCAGTGCTGCAAATTCACGCAACCCCCCCTGCTGCGATCAAAGCACCGTTTACGATTGAAAATTTGGGTAGTAGCCCTGTGCATCTAACTATTATCTTTAAACCTTTTAAACAAAACTCCACCACGAATACTATTCTCCAAACTGTTCAAGTAGCCGATAATGGCATTGCTCAATCATCTTTGAGCCTTGGGCCACAACAGCAAAAAAAACTTGATTTAAGCATTATTCTCCCTAAGAATATACCACCCACCGATACCTATTTCTCTGTTATTTTTTTGACTTCCCAACAGGATACTAACAACGCAAGCTCTTCTCTTGATGAAGGAAGCAGCTCCATAGCAGAGCGGATTGGCATTGCCCTGCCTGTGCTTCTCACAAGCGGAGAGAGTGATCCTCAGAGTGGATTTCTCGATACGTTCTCTTCTCCAATCTTTCTTCAAGCTGGCCCTGTTCCTTTTACTGTACGTATCTCCAACACCGGAACACATTTTATCTCACCGCGAGGAGTAATTTTTATCAAAAATATGTTCGGTCAAACAGTTGGCAGAGTCGATTTGCCCGAGACAAATGTATTGGCAGGAACAACTCGTTCTTTAACTTCCCTTGAGCAACCATTATCAGATCATGCAGTTTGGTCAGAAAAATTCCTAC
Organism: Candidatus Methylomirabilota bacterium; assembly: GCA_035644155.1. GTDB lineage: Bacteria > Patescibacteriota > Microgenomatia > Levybacterales > UBA12049 > DATIGJ01. Next base: position 1,335 of record DASQPC010000105.1, on the reverse strand, counting down.
TTGGTTTCTATACCGCAACAATTAGCATTGCAATGTCCTCTTCCGGATCACTATATACACGATCAATTCACTTCATTGCTTTTCCAACAACATTCTTACTTATCTTTTTTGTTGTAATAATTATTGCTCTATCTCTCATTCTCCGGATAAAAAAGAAATTATCTGATTAAAAAAATCTCACAAAAATGACAAAATACGTCGTTTAAATAAATTTACACATGTGTTTTTCACAAACGAGATGCTTATAGTAAAATTGTGCCTTTTGAGAAATGCTCTAAGAGAATGAGCACGAGATAAATATTTTCACGGCTATTATTTGAGTATATAAAAACACCAATTCTGCTCTTTATGAAAGATGGTCTTATTTTTTATTAGTCCTTATAAAAAAATGCTCCCTTCCGTTTCTATACTCTGCCAGTTACTTAATATTTTACTGTTAAATAAGCTCTCGATTTAGATTCTCGAAGACAAATCGAGATTTACATTGTAAAATAAGCCTAATCATTGCGTTTTTACAGAAAATGACAGCGCAAGTTATAGCATCACTTCTTTCCAAGACAATTAATTATCTGCTTTAAACAGCCAGAATAGACCGATTGTATTGCAAAATAGATCCAAACACGAATTATCAATTCACAAAATCATTTGCTAATATTTGTCCTATTAGTTTTATAATTCCCTATCTCTTTATTCTATCCTGGCAAATAAAAGAATCCAATAAAAACGCCATTCTCAATTTTTAAATTATAGGGTATAAAATAATTATGGTAAATACGTGTAAATTTCTTCTAAAACAGATGCTCTCCATCAAGGACTTTTAGAGTTTTTTTCTTTAGTATTGTAATAATTCTTACCATGTATTTGTTAAGATTCTTCCTCTTTTTTTGAACAAGCTAACAGCAAAAAAATAGTAAAGATTTTCTCTTCTCCAAATAACTTTTTAAATTTGCCACTCAGTTGTTGTTTAACAAAACTATCACTATGACTGCTTAAAAAAATTGCCAACCTTTCTTTGCTATCATTTCTTAAAAAGTGTCTTAAGATTAAAATAACTCACTACTTTTCTTCTCTTAAAAATCTCTGTCTTCCCTTCTTACATTTTTATTCAAACTTAGGTTCTAAAACGAAGTGCATCACTTCAGGTAAAATCGGTGAACTGAGAGGAGGTGATGAGCATGAGATATCGGCATTTAGGCCTTGAAGAACGGGAGCGGCTGTATGCCTTGCGAGAGCAAGGCAAATCACTCCGTTCCATTGCTAAAATACTTAAAAGGTCACAAAGTAGCTTAACTCGAGAATTGCAACGAAACATTAAGTATGGGAGGGAATATTTTA
>DASQPC010000104.1:0-5193 GCA_035644155.1 Candidatus Methylomirabilota bacterium | reverse complement strand
GTATACTTCTCGGCCATGCAGATAACCTCACGCAAGCACAACGAGAAGAAATGCGTACCATTCTTACGACTCTAAAAGAGATACCTCTCGTCCGAGATCAAAAGAGAGCAGAAGAACTTAAAAGAGAAATGATACTCAAATTTAGGTAAAAATAAAAAGTAGCAATAATAGTTCTTAAATTATTTTATGCTAAAAATATTCTCTGCAAACTGTGCTTTATCGCCAAGCATTTCTTCAATACGAAACAACTCATTGTACTTTGCAACTCTCTCACTTCGTGAAAGAGAACCTGTTTTGATTTGTCCGGTTCCTAAACCAACTGCTAAATGAACAATAGTTGTATCCTCAGTCTCACCGGACCGATGAGAAACAATTGTCTTCCATCCAGCTTTATGTGCCATTTGGATACACTCGATTGTTTCCGTGAGAGTGCCGATTTGATTGAGTTTGATAAGAATTGCGTTTGCAGCTTTTTCTTTAATTGCTTTTGCAAGAAATTTACTATTGGTTACGAGTAAATCGTCACCAACAAGTTGGATTTTGTTGCCAAGCTTTTCAGTCAAACCAATCCATCCATCCCAATCACTTTCTGAAAGACCATCTTCAAGAGAAACAATCGGATACTTTGCAACCAATTCCGAAAGCCACGTAACCATTTTTTGACTTGTTAGTGTTTTCTTTTCTGTTTTCAAAATGTATTTTCCATTTTGAAAAAATTCCGATGCTGCCACATCAAGCGCAAAAACAATATCTTTTCCAGGAGTGTAACCGGCATTGGTAACTGCTTTGGTAATAAGCTCCAATGCTTCTGCGTTACCATTCTTCACGCGAGGCGCATAACCACCTTCATCGCCAACAGTTGTTTCATAACCATTTGCTTTTAAGACTTTCCCCAAATGGTGAAATACTTCAGAACCCATTCTGAGTGCGTCTGCAAATGTTTGTGCGCCAACCGGCAAGATCATAAATTCCTGAATATCCGTTGTAAAATCAGCATGCTGTCCACCATTGATAATATTCATCATCGGAAGAGGGAGTAATGCCGAACTCTTTGTACTACTTAAGGAAGCAAAATATGCAAAAAGGGGAGTCTTCTGAGAAAGTGCGTTTGCCTTGGCAACTGCAAGAGAAACAGACAGAATTGCATTTGCTCCAAGTCGGCTTTTGTTGGCAGTACCATCAAGCTCAATCATTTTTTTATCTATCTCTTCCTGTTGTGCAGAATCCATCCCAACAATTACCTTAGCAATTTCTTTATTCACATTTTCAACTGCCTTCAAAACGCCTTTGCCGAGATATTTTGTCTTGTCGCCATCACGAAGTTCAATTACTTCATGACTGCCAGTTGATGCACCTGATGGGACAGCAGCGCGTCCCACAATATCATTTTCAAGAGTAACGTCACATTCAACGGTTGGGTTACCACGCGAATCAAGAATTTGTCTGGCGTGAATATATTTGATTTTCATAAAACGATTCTATCACATCTCTCTATCTTGCAGATAAGAAAGATGTTTGCCTTTTTCTTCTTCGAAATCTTTTTTATCAAATCCAAGTTTGGTAATAATATCTGATGCATGTCGTGCACTTAAATAATGCGGCATAATGACATAACTTGCGCCGTTGGCATATAACTCTTTTGCGAAATTAATATCATGACTCAGAAGAATAACAATTGCTGACTTATTTACTTTGCGAATTGTTTTCAGAAGTAGAGAACTGGTTTTGAAATCAGGAATTGTAGAAATACACATTTTAATTTGATCAAGCGACAGATCTTGCAAAAATTCAATATCTTCTGCATCGCCATATTTGAAAGGAATATTCTCTTGTTCCATTGTTTTGATCAAATGTGGGTTAAAATCAACAACAAGATAATTTTTTTTCATTTTTTTAAATAATTTTATAAAATCAAAACCTACTCTATCAAAACCAAAAAGAATAACTTCATATGGCTTATCAATTACTTTTACTTCTTGTTTGCTTTTTATAAACTCAAGACGCTTTAACCATACGTCAATATATGGATAGAATTTTTCTGCATAAAACGTAAAATAGGTTGACCCCGCAATTGTAACTAATCCGACCAACGTAATAAGCGATGATTCTTTTTGAGACAATTGATTGAGACTATAACCAAGGGCGATCAGAATAAAAGAGAATTCACTAATTTGCGAAACAGTAAGTCCGGTGAGATAGGATGTTTTTCGCTTAAATCCCAAGAAATGCATAATAAAAAACATAATAATTGGCTTGCCAATAAGAACAAAGAGGATAAAAATAGACGCGGGAAAGAGAATTTGTGCTATATTTGCTATTTGCACTTGTGATCCGATTAAAATAAAAAACAATACCACAAAAAAATCACGAAGAGGTCTTAGACGTGATCCAATCTCATATGCATAAGGAGTAACCGATAACGTAACTCCTGCAATCAACGCACCAATTTCTGCAGAAAAGCCATACAGATAAAAAAGGGCTGAGAGAGCAAATCCCCAACTTATCGAAAAGAGAAAAAGTAATTCTTGCGAAGATGCGACAAATTTTATGAAACGTGGCAAAATATAATTTGTTACAAGATATAAAAGAATGCCAACTTGTATAGTTTTAAGAAAAATAATAAAAAGAGATAAAGAAAGAGAAAGATGACTGTGACCTGAAAAAGATGAAATAATCATCAAAACAATTGCAGCGATAATATCTTGCACGAGAAGAAGACCGATTGCAACTCTAGCGTAGAGTTTATTGAGATCTCCTTTATCAGACAACAGTTTTAACATAATAATCGTACTGCTGACAGTCAACGCAATTGCTATATATATCGCAGCAATTTTATCGATGCCTAAAGCAAGAGCAATAAGAAATCCGATACCTGAGGTAATAACCACTTGCGCAATCCCTGTGATGAGAGCAACTTTCCCCACTTCCTTAATCACTTTTGGACTCATTGTCAGTCCTACAATAAAAAGCAAAATAGTCACTCCCATCTTTGAAAGAATTTCAATAAATTCTTTGGTGTGCAATGCATTAAGAAAATAAGGACCTGCAAGAATACCTGCGATCATATAGCCGACGATAAGAGGTTGTCTAAGAAGTCTCATGATAATTGAGACAACAGTTGCGACAAAGACGATCGTTGCAAACTCAAGAAAAATATCCATCATAAATTATTATATGGAATAACTAGTGATTGAAACAAGAAGAAACTCATGCGTTTCATTTTCTCTTGACAAACGCTCTAGAATAAGAAATGATTAAAGAGGATTATTGTGAATGAAAGCAGTACCTATCGTTTGAGTAAAACTGATCAAGACCTACTTACTCATTTTATAAAACATATCAAAAAAAGTTCTCAGTATCTTCTTGGTTATCCTGTTGCTGTCGATTTTGATATTTCTGAACTTTATCCTCTGCTTGGCTATTTTCTTAATAATATCGGTGATCCACAAGTTGATCCGTTGCATACAATACATAGTAAAAGTATGGAACGGGAAGTTATTGATTTTCTTGCGAATCTTTTTCGTGCCCCAAAACATAACTATTGGGGTTATATTACCAATGGGGGAACAGAAGGAAATTTGTATGCACTCTATTTAGCCCGTGAACTTTACCCAAATGCAATTGTCTATTATTCAGAAGCAACTCATTATAGTGCGAAGAAAAATATTCATTTGCTTCATATGGAAAGTGCTCTTGTTCATGCACAAAAAAATGGCGAAATTGATTATAAAAACTTACAGGAAACTCTCAAACAATATCGTCACCAACCAGCAATTATTTTCGCCAATATCGGGACAACAATGACTGAAGCTAAAGATAATATCGCCACAATCAAAAAACTTTTAAAAGATTTGACAATACGCGACTACTTTATTCATTCTGATGCGGCACTTGCGGGAGTATATACGGCACTTCTCAAACCGCATCATCCTTTCGATTTTGCTGATGGAGCTGATAGTATTACGATAAGTGGTTATAAATTTATTGGATCACCGCTTCCTTGTGGAGTCGTGATTGTCAAAAAAAGTCATAAAAACCAGATAGGCAGAGCAATTTCCTACATTGGGACATTAGATACAACAATTAGCGGTTCGCGCAGTGGACATACGCCAATTTTTCTTTGGTACGCTCTTAAAAGATTGGGTATTAAGGGATTACGTAAACGAATCCAAGAATGTCTCACATTGGCAAAATATACCCATCAACAATTACAAGCTATCGGATGGGAAACATGGCGCAATTCGCAGGCCATTACTGTTATGCTTGCAGAACCTTCAAAAGAAATTATCTCCAAGTGGCAACTTGCAACCGCAGACGGATGGAGTCATATTATGTGTATGCCAGGAGTAACCTCTAAACAAATTGATAATTTAATAAAAGATCTCGTAAAAGAAAAAAACGAACAAAAGGGAAAAATAATGTAAATTCGTTGTAGTTTGTTATTAACATATAGTATACGATGCTTTCGGTTTTTTTACAAGACTTTACAATATTTTCTCTTTACGCTACGATTAGGCCGTTGTTCTGATGAAAAAAGGATACGCAGATATTGTTCTTGGCCTTCAATATGGAGATGAAGGAAAAGCTCGAGTAGTCGATTATCTGGCAAAAGACTACGATGTTATCGCGCGATTTAACGGCGGATCCAATGCTGGACATACGATAGAAAATGATAAAGGCAGTATTGCTGTCAGACAAATTCCCTCTGGTATTTTTTATCCCAACAAAACCCTGTATATCGGCACTGGATGCGCGGTAAATATTGAAAAATTAGCAGGAGAGATGACGCAATTGAAAAAACTTGATTTGGATGTCTCTTCAAGACTCAAGATATCATCCCTTGCAAGCATTATCCAACCTCACCATCTTCTCTTGGATGAAATGCTTGGCAAAAGTATCGGAACGACCAAAAATGGTATTGGCCCATCCTATGCAGATCGTGCGACACGAATGGTTGGGGATCGCATGGTCAATATCCGCCTTGCCGATCTTGTTGATCAGCCCAATGAATTTTTTGCTAACATAACCAAAAATCTTGACGCAACAATTAAAGACTATACATTGAAAAATCTTGACGTCAAGAAAATAGTACAAGATTTGAAAAAAGCATTTGCGCAGATCAAACCGTTTATCGAACTTGATCCGCTCTATCTTGAAAAAAAAGTCGCGAAAGGAGCAACGGTTCTTTTTGAA
>DASQPC010000103.1:0-4389 GCA_035644155.1 Candidatus Methylomirabilota bacterium | reverse complement strand
AAGGTGTTGAGGATAGCAACAGGGCTGATGTCATAACACCAGTCAAAAACGTTGTTATCATAGTAATAAAAAAGACCAATTTCTTTTTATGATAATTGGCCAATTAGAGAAGTATTATAGGACATATTGCTTGTTTTGTCAAATGAATTGGGTTATAATCTTGATTGGCATGTTGGGCACTTAGCTCAGTTGGTAGAGCGTCGCTTTTACACAGCGAATGTCGGGGGTTCGAGCCCCTCAGTGCCCACCGAAATTCTTTAGGCTTAGTTTTCATAAAGAGGCTCCTTGATTAAATTAATGCGTATTCTACTGCTGCCTGTGCGTGGATGGCTGTTGTATCAAAAAGAGGCACTGAGCTATCTTTTTGTGTTACAAGTAATGTAATTTCCGTACAACCTAAAATAATTCCTTGCGCTCCTTTGTCTACTAAATCTTTCATAATACGAATATACTCTTCTTTTGATGATTGATTGATTTTACCAACACATAATTCGTTATAAATAATGTCATGAACAATCTTTCTATCAGCTTTTTCAGGAATCACAACATCAAGCCCATACTTTGCTGATAATCGTCCTTTATAAAAATCTTGCTCCATTGTAAAGGCAGTACCAAGGAGTCCTACGTTTTTAATTCCTTGTGCGACAATTTTTTCTGCTGTGCCATCTGCAATATGGAGTAATGGAATGTTGACGCTTTTCTCTACATCTTCAGCCATTTTGTGCATAGTATTTGAACAAATAAGAAGAAAATCAGCTTTACCACTTTCTAAATTTTTCGCAGCCTCAATCAAAAGCTTTGTTGCCTGCTTCCAGTCTCCTTTGTGTTGGAGTTCTTCTATCTCATGGAAATCAAAGGTATACATAAGACTTTTTGCAGAATGCAAGCCGCCAAGTTTTTCTCTCGTCAGTTCATTAATTATGCGGTAGTATTCTGCTGAGGATTCCCAACTCAAGCCGCCAAGTAACCCAATCGTTTTCATAAATGTAAGTATAAGTAATAAACGAAGTGAAAACAAGAGCTTGCATGTTTCTATCTTCAATATGCGCTTGTTTTATGGTAAAATGTTCGTGGATAGGAAGGACAAGAGCACGACCAAGCTCCTTTGATATTGTATATTTGACTTAACTATGCCGAGATAGCCAAGGTGGTCACGGCGGGTGTCTGAAGAACATCAGATGCGTGTTCGACTCACGCTCTCGGCACTGAGTCCTAGCCCCTCAGTCTCAAACATACGAATAGATTGATATATTTTGACTAACTTGACTTTGTGTCACAATGAGATACAATTAGCATGATTGTAGTAAAAGGACTTCTTTGGGATGATTGGAATCGAGAGCATTTAAAACGACACAACATTACTACAAAAGAGGTTGAAGAAGTCTGTCATGATAAACATGAAGAAATTGAAAGCTATCGAAAACGAATACAACTGACGGGTAGAACGAAAAAAGGAAGGAAATTAACACTTATTCTTTCACCAGAAGATAGAAATCTAAAACTATATGAAAAAGGAATATATTATCCGATAACAGCATTTGAGGAGGTGGATTAATTATGAAAGTGCCTAATAAATCAATTTTTCAAGATAGAAAAAAAGAAGCAGAATTTTGGGAAAAAAACTATAAGGAGACCTGGAAGAATGGTAAACCAATAAAAGTTACATTTGCTAAAAATTTATCTGAATCAATAAATATTCGTTTAGACGCACAATCTCTTAATGTAGTTCGAGAGCAAGCTCGAGAAAAAGGATTAGGTCCAACACAGCTTATTAGAATGTGGATTATGGAAAAAATTAACGGGAAGCATCAGCACGCAAGAGTATAAAAACTAATTTATCTTTTTAGAGAAATAACTTTTGAAATAATTCTTGCTGTGTTGCTCTTGGTATAAAAGTATGATTTTATGTATCCAAGGCAGCAAATGGTTTATCGCATTATTTTAGGAAACAAAACATAGTGAGGTTTGGGAAAATGATCTGATACCACAAACTAACCACGAGCATTATTCCGATAATCTTCCAATTTATATTCTTTTGTTTTACTAGTTGCCACCAGCCCAAAGTTGACCAAACGACAAATGGCAACGCAATAAGAATCAATCTTGCTGTAAAGGGTACTGTAAATGAAGATAAAATTTCAATAAATGGAACAACTAATATCGCAAAAAAAATAATCCATAATAAGACATGTTTTTTCTTCTTTGAGACAAAATAATAAAATTGTATCGCCAGTCCAACTGCACCAATTAAAGAAAGGAAACTAGCCAAAAATGCTATATTCCAAAACTGTAAATACTCTGCAAAAATATCAAACACAAAACCAACAAACTTATTATGAAACAATCGTACTTCCCAAATCGGTATTGATTTATCCAAATGAATACTATCAATAAGTCTCAACTGTAAATCGAAAGAAGAATAATGAAACGAGTCAACAAAATTGTTACACTTTATCCATTGAAATAATACAAAAAGTTCAATGAAAAGAATAAGGAAAATCAGTATTTTCTGTTTCATATATCAGAGTTGCCAAAACTGCGCAAAGATATCATGATTAGCATTTGGGAAATAAATATTGTCAATCAAGATATGATGAACTGTTGGCAAATAAAAATTTTTCTTCTTATCGGATGAGGTTATATAGAGAATCTTTTTATCTTGCCATTCTTTTGGTTTTTTCCAAGTATTATCTATCATTTGATACTTGAGTTTTGGATTGTAAAAATTAACATAACTGCCAACCATCCCTAAGTTAGTATTAATCACGACAATTGAATACTTTTTCTGTTGCGATGCTTTGAGAACAACTTGTTTGTATTCAGCACCCCAATCAAGCGCACTACGAAGTGGATAGTGAACATAATATAAATGAAGATACAAAACAAATTCATAGACAGCCAACATTCCCAAACTAATAATCAAAATTTTTATAATCTTCTTTTGTCTGTGCCAAAGCATCACTAAACCATACGAAACAATAATAGTTAAAGGGATAACCAGAAGAAGCGAGCGAAGTACATGTGGACTTGGACGAGTAAATGATGCAGTAAGCGGCGAAACTAAAAGGAAAAACAAAATAATTTTTGCAAAATCGGTTTTTCTTTTTTTTATCAGATAGTAAAATCCTGCTAGTAAAAAGGGTAACTCCCATCGAAAGAATGGTCCCATACCGACAACACCATGTCTTCCAAATCCATCCCCTGTGACAAAAAGAAAAGATAACGCAAAATATGATAAATAATTTTTAAAAACAATCATCGGGTAGATCACAATTTTTTGAACTAGTGTCAGATGACTAAATTCTGAGAATGCTGATGTTTCAATAAAACGGGCTGAGCCGTTCGCGCTCAAAGAAAAAATAATCAAAGGCAAAAGTAAAAGAAAAGAAATGATCAAAACTTTTAAAAGCACATTTCTCGTTTTTGGAAAGTATTTATAAATTAAAAAACTACTTGCAAAAATCGTAAGCGGTGAAATAAGTTTATAAGCATTGTATGTATAGACTGCAACAATAAACCCAAGAAAAGAGAAAAAAAGCAACAATGCCTTCTTGTCTTTACGAAAAAGAAGCAAAAGATAACCGCCAAGAAGATAAAAAAAGACAGCAATATTTGCTTCAAAACCTCCTCTTGAAAATTGAAGAGACATCGGAGAAATCGTCAATAAAAACGTTGCTAGAAATGCAACATGATTCTTTTGATCAGCAAATAATGTTTTAACAAAAAAATACAACAATAAAACTGTCGCTGTTCCAAAAAAAGCTGAAGGGAATCGAACTGCAAATTCTGTTTTGCCAAATACCGCCTCCGCGAGAGATGTCAGATAAATTGACATCGGCATTTTATATTCGCCAAATGCTCTAAAAAAAAGAGGGTAGGGGATACCATATTCATCTTTTCCTGTGTGAAGGATAGTATATGCGTTGTAACCAATTGAGACTTCATCAATATAAAGACCGTGAGGAATTTGATCAATATGATAAAAACGCAGAAATGCGGCAAGAGCAATAAGAGCGACAAAAAAAATCTTTGTAAATCTCACTTAGGATATCGTATGAACTCATGAATAAAATGTCAATGGAAGAGTAGTAATATTTATGCTATTATCAGCTAAATGAACTCATTTGCACAATGAGAAAAAAAGAATTATTAGCTTCGATTATCTTGTTTACCAGCATTGCGCTTTTACTTTTTTGGCAATTTTTCATCAAGGGTCTTTTTCTTTTTCCGGGTAATTATTTGGTAGCGTGGTTTGAACCATACAAATCGGAAACTTTTAAAAACGGCAATATTCTTATAGCGCATAAACCTGTTGCAGACGATGTCTTTCGCCATATCTATCCATTTAAAACATTAGCTGTAGACGAGATGAAACAATGGCAACTGCCT
>DASQPC010000102.1:0-4466 GCA_035644155.1 Candidatus Methylomirabilota bacterium | reverse complement strand
CTAGTTCGAAATGGGAAGATTTGCCTGAGCTCTGTGATAATAATGCAGTACGTTCTTATGTACAACGGAAACTTAAGGAGTGTCAACAAAAAACAGGCTATTTGTTTTAGATTTGCTTATAAGCTTCCTTTCAATTGGTGTAATTTTATGCCTGTTTTTGCCATACTACTTTTATGAGTAAAGAATTAGGGGGATCTATGTCCTCTCACGAAATGAATGAATTAAAAAGAAAAATAGAAGTAGCTTGGAAGAAAGCACCTGTACGAAAATTTACTCCAGATGGTCTTTCTTTTACTGCCAGTATAAAAGATGCCAAAAAAAATGCACAAAAGCTTGACTTACCTCCCGATGCAACAATAACAATTTGTAGACAAAGAGCTAAACCAAATGAAATATTGACGACAACGCCTGAAAAATATGCTGACCTGCTTGGTGTAGCCTTAGATAGAGGACAATTTAAAGATCAACCTGAAAGAATAAAAGAAATAGCATATAGTATAGTTGCGCATGAGTTAGCACATGCCAAACCGGCAATGGATGATCCAAATCTTTCTGTTAAATTCGGAATAGCATATCGTGTCGATAAAGCTACAAAACAACATGCGTTGGGCCCATTTATAAGAGTTAGTGGCACTTTAACCGTCGGACAGTTTAAAGAAATCGTCAGTGGTCCTGCCGATGACATGTCACATCGGGATAAAGAGCTTGTAAGTAAACCCTACACTGGTCTTAAAAAATACAAACCCAGCTCTATCAGATACAAAACCCAAAATAAGTAAGTGAGGTCTCTTAATAAGTGTCGGGGCTAGCGGTTGATTATCCAACACTGTGGCTTTTATGAAACAAACATAGACACTAAACTACACTTGAACTGCGTATAAAAGATAGGAAAATCAGTTAGTATGTTCAATGCTGTAATTCGAATACAGATTTCCAGTAAGGCTGGACTTTGTTATAATATAGAACATGGGTAGATTAGAAAATGGAAGTATCTCTGATGGAAATTCGCCGAATGAAAGAAGAACACGAAATAAATTAACAACCGGCTCAGAAACTACTCAACCTGCCGAGCCAGTCTCAAAATTTCCTTTTAGTATCCCAGGAATAGGTGGTAGAAAAGAAGTTATGCCAGAGCTACAACAAGAGAAAACAAGACTGCAAAGCATAGCACCAAGATTGGCAGAAATAAAAGAAATCTATCAAAAAGCCTTTGCTGGTCCCTCCTTGGCATGAAACTTTATCCGACGAAGAGGTAACACAAAGACTTAACACAACTATGGCAAAATCTGGTTTCACATCATTCACTTCCGAAAAGGGTGGTCGGATCGTTGGTGCACTCTGGTATGATACACCCTCGTTGGATGATTTAGAAGCTGAAAGAAGAAAACCACTACGTAACTTTGCTGCTGATTTACAAGAAAAAACAGGGATAGGTACTCTTGTCTGGAAACGAGAGGTTATGGTTCATCCAGATTCTCAAGGACAAGGTATTGCATCAAGCTTAAGAGGTGCTTTTTTAACACATCTGGGAGAAAAATATCCTACGGGTGTGATAGTCTTAACAAGAATGAGAGAAGATAACTCTGGTATTGTAAGACTTGCTGAAAAACATGGCTTCCAAAAAACGGGAATAAGTCCATCCATCTCAAAAACCCGGAGTTTCTCAGGAATTTTGGTATAGAATAGTATCTGCTGGGGAATAACCACTCTTATTATTGTTATAACAATAAATTTCACCTACAATAAAAGAACCTTGTGTCGGGGAGAGAGGACTTGAACCTCCGACCTCACGGTCCCAAACCGCGCGCTCTAGCCAACTGAGCTACTCCCCGTTTCTTCACTACGTTCCTCAACGTAAACTGTTTATTACTATTTTCTTTTTTCTCTCTTCTTGCCGCTTCTCTTCTTGACCCAAATTTTCCCCAATATATTTCTATATTATAGTTTACTCTGAGCGAATGCGAAGAGTGCCTTGGATTCATCAGATTATGATTGCCTATCAAGAACAACTAGAATCTGAAAACGAAATATCAATACCTCAGAGCATTACATTTTCTAAGGCTTATTATACGAAAAAACTGAACTAAATGAAAGGTATGCTTTAATTGTTTCATATATTTGGCTTAGGGATTAATAATCCTGAAGGGATTTTACCATAATATCTTTTGATTTACCTTGATGTTTAATATTTTCTGTCACCAAAATAGCACCATTTTGTTTTGCTAACGAAATAAACGACGCATCATAATATGTAATCCCCAATGTGAACGCTAAATCATAAGTTTCTGTAGACAAATCATCTGATTCAGTAATGAAGTTAATCGGAAGAGTATAAAACTGCGCTAATACCTCAGCTCCCTGTTGGGACGATAATTTCTTACTAAATAATAACACGTTGCCAACTTCATATTTTGAAAGTTCCGGTGCTAATAATTCGATTGCACCTTCTAAAGCGTCTTCGAGGAGTTTATTTGCAAAGTCTAAATGATCTTCTTTATCAGAACTCAACCATTTAATAATTACAGAGGTATCAACGACGATTTTAGTTCTATTCATTTAATGAAACCGTCTATCCTTAACTAAAAATTCTGTTGCTGAGGAAGTAACACCTTTACCCTTTATGGCTCTTGCTTTTCTTATATTTGCCCAAATCTGCTCTTTATCTATAGATTTGGTGTGAGGTGTAATGACTATTTCATCAGGTTTATTCACTGAGATAGTGACAGCAGACTGGGGATTTATCCATGTAATAACATTACGAATTGAATCAGGAATAGTTAATTGGCCTCTATCTCGAATAATACTTACAGTTTTCATATTTTCAGAATATCAGAAAATCAGATTACTATCAACTAGCAATACTGATAGATAATTTCTGCATAAGAATGGAGTCGAACTCTTTCTGCCTTGGATTTACCAGATTATGATTGTCTATCAAGAACAAAAGGATCAAAATGATGAAATCTTTATCCCAAAGGACACGAAATATTCTCGAGTTTACTATACGAAAAAAATGAACTAAATAACCATTAAGTTATAAGTTCACCTTGTGTTGTTCTTCTAATTTATCGGCCAAAAATGTTTTGATAAGAGCTTGATATGGTATATCTCTCTTATTTGCTAATGATTTTAGCTCGTATATAATCCATTCTGGTAAACGAATAGAGATAGATTTGGTCGTTGGTTTAAGATTAGGAAATATAACACGCTTTGCTTTCGAAAAATCGAAGTATTCTGACGTATCGGCTGTTGCCCAAAAGTCTCTCTCTTCGTCTTCATTTTTAAAGTATGGTATTGGTTTAAGATTTTGACTCATACTCTCTCCTTTCTTTTTTATGCATATCTCTGCATGAAATTATTCTTATTTTTTCGTTTCTGATAGTAAAAATGACCGTTATAAATCGTTTATGATTAGTTATTCCCCATAACATGTATCTTTTTTCTTTGTCTGACGAATGTTTTTCGTCTGAAAGAATAAATTTAGGATCATTAATAAATGCTTCTTCTGCTTCCTGATTTGATACATTATGTTTTTTTACGTTCTTATCTTGGTTTCCCCCATCCCATTCAAAGATAATTGGTTCAGGAAGAATATCCATGAAATTAGTATATATGGTATATATACGATTGTCAACAGGTCAATTTTTATTTGAAGATAAGGGTGTAGGATCTGGTGCCGCGGGAGAGAGTCGAACTCTCACGCCATTGCTGACGGGGGCTCTTAAGGCCCCTGTGTCTGCCATTCCACCACCGCGGCGTGTATTTATATAACTTATCTGCTATTTTACTCAAAATGAAGACGTTATTCAAGCTATTATCTAGATTTGGCTATTTTGGTTTTCATTATTCCGATAATACCAAAAACGGCAACGACAATTGCTACCACACCTCCAACAATGAGTCCATACCGAGCGCCCAGATGCTCACCAATCCAACCAATAATTGGACCACCAATCGGTGTTGATCCCAAAAAAGCAACCGTCCATAGAGACATTACACGGCCTCGCATTGATGGAGTACATTCTACTTGTAAAATCGTATTGGCGATTGAGATAAAACTTACAGAAAATATTCCAACAACAACCAATGCAAGAATTGCTAAATAAAGTGTGGGCATAAATGCTGCGCCAATCATCGATCCACCAAAAAGAAATAATGAAACATGTAAAAGACGAAGTGTCGCGTTGCGACGACTTGCTGAAAAAAGACCACCAAAAATAGCACCAATTCCCATTGCAGCCAATAAAAGTGCATAACCATTCACAGTATCATGAAACGTAAATTCTGCAAAAAGTGGTAAACTTACCTGGAATTCATAAGAAAATGTTCCGACAAAAACAACAATTAATAAAACATTTCGTAAACTAGGAGTTTTAAGAACATATCGAAAACCTTCACGTAACTGACCTTTGATTGTGGGAACAGAAGGAAAGACATGAAGCTCATCTACTCGCATAAACCAAAGC
>DASQPC010000101.1:0-5052 GCA_035644155.1 Candidatus Methylomirabilota bacterium | reverse complement strand
TGTTTTGAGCTGTTGCATTCTGAAGAAGAATTGCATCACGAGCGGAAGTTCGAAGCCCCTTACCTGTACGATCAATAAAACGAGCAAAAAGCACCAAGGGCCATGAATGAGCCAAACCAATAAGAAGTTTTGAAAAAGCACCAAAACTATAACCAGAAATAATAAAAATTTTTCGTTTACCAACTTTATCTGAAAGATAACCAAAGGCAAACTTCATAATTGCTGCTGTTCCCTCAGCAACACCTTCAATAAAACCAATAATAGGAATTGACGTGTGAAGAACTGAAGATAAAAAAATTGGCACGATTGGATAAATCATTTCTGATGCCAGATCATTAAAGAAACTCACAATGCCGAGAATGACAACAGTAAAGGGAATTTTTCTAAACATACCTGTTCATCTTACTCTTACTGAAAAGTGCTTGCAAGAAGAGCCTAAATGAAGTAAAATACAAAGATATGCCAAGCGAACCTAAAAAAAGACATTCAAGACAACGCCAAGGCAAAAGACGAGCAGCTATTAAGCTTGCTCCGCAGCAATCTGTGGTGTGCGAAAATTGTGGCAATCGTCACATGCCACATACTGTTTGTGCACATTGCGGTTTTTATAAAAAAGAACAGGTGATTACTGTTGGTAAACAAAAAACAGTGTAAGCATGAAGACTTCGCAAGATCCACGACACAGGAAACGACAACAGCTTGTCCAGGAATTGTTCAGTCGAGATTTTCAAAACCAACCTGTTAGTAAAGTAACGCAATTAATTCTCACACACAAAGAATATCTTGATAGCACAATCCAGCACGCAGCACCTGATTTTCCAGTTGAGAAAACTAACAAAATTGACCTTGCGATCTTGCGTCTTGCTGCTTATGAAATTCTGATTGAAAAGAAAGAGCCGCAAAATGTTATTATAGATGAAGCCGTAGAATTAGCAAAAGAGTTTGGCAATACTACAAGCCCAAGTTTTGTAAACGGCGTCCTTGGCCATATTATTACTTATGCACAAGCTACCTGAATTTAAAAATCAAAAACTTTTTCAAAACGCGTTTATTCATCGCTCATATCTTAATGAAACAAAAGAAGCGATCGAATCAAACGAACGAATTGAATTTTTAGGAGATAGTATTTTATCATTTGTCGTTTCAGACCATTTATTTAAAAACTACCCGGAATTTGATGAAGGCATCCTCACCAATCTCAGATCACTTGTTGTCAATACCAAAAGTCTTGCATCAGCTTCTGAAATACTTAATTTCGGCAAACATCTACTTTTATCCCACGGAGAAGAAGACTCAAATGGCCGCAAGAATGAATCAATCCTTGCAAATACTTTTGAAGCATTTATCGGAGCACTTTTTCTTGATCAAGGAATTGATGCTGTACGGGATTTTCTTGGACAAATTATTATTCCAAGAATTGATGAATATGTTCAGAAAAAAGTATTTAAAGATCCAAAAAGTCTTTTACAAGAACATGTGCAATCAAAAAAACAAAATTCTCCACTTTATAAAGTCCTTCAAGAAGAAGGCCCAGCTCATGCTAAAACCTTCACAATTGGCGTTTTTGTCGAAAATGAGCAGTTTGGAGAAGGAGTTGGACATTCCAAACAAGAGGCTGAAGAACGTGCAGCAGAACAGGCACTTGAGAAGATAGGCAAAAAATGATAAAATAGACAAATAAATTATGGCACTTGTAATTAGACTTAGTCGAACAGGCAAAAAAGGCGAACGGAAATTCCGTGTCGTTGTCAAAGAAAAAAGAAGTAAGCGCGATGGCGGCTTTATTGACATGCTTGGTTGGTACGAAAAATCGAAAGATAATAGTAAAAAAAAGATTAATATGGAGCGATACAACTATTGGGTTTCTCAAGGAGCGCAACCCAGTCTCACTGTTTCTGAAATTGTTAAATAATGAAAGATACTCTTCACCACATCGTTACAGCAATCGTTGATAATACTGATGCAGTCCAAATTGACGAACATGATGAAGACGACGTACTCAATCTTACTATTACCGTTGCCAAAGAAGATATGGGAAAAGTTATTGGCAAAGAAGGCAAAGTCATCCGAAGTATTCGAAACATCATGAAGATCAAAGCCATGAAACACGGCGTCCGCATCAATGTCTCCCTCGCGGAAACTCAACCAGAAGCATAAATGTCATCTCCCAAAGGGAGTCTGTGACCTGAATTTATTTCAAAATTTTTTAATCTATGTCAATAGAAGAAGATCAGAACAATTACAATTTGATGGCATGCCAGCTCCTACTCGTCCCGAACCTATCTCTGAACGCGCTCGCCAATTAGAATACAAAGTAAGCAAGCCAAGGACAAATTACACTTCCCGCTGTCACCCGCAGACGATGGGGTATTGAAAAAGGAGGAACCAATGTTTTACGAGATTATACCTATCCTCCAAGAGGTTTGTATAAAATAGCTCAAAAAATGGTATAATATAGCTATGTACAATTGGTCTGTAGATATAAAAAAGTTATCAAAATACCCTGAAAAATATACAATTTGGAAATTAGAACAATTAATTAATTTTGGGTTAAATAATGAGAGATTAAACAGAAAAGAACTTGATAAGTACTTAGAAAGGCTTACTATTGACCCTCAAAAAAAGAAATACCTACAGTTTTTGATGTCTTAAAATGATGAATAAGAAAGTTCTTACTGAAACCCAAGAATGCTTCTTGCAGCTTTTCGGAAAACAAGCTTTTTCTAAAAAATTTTATCTGTAATTATGAAAATAACAATCTTGACGCTTTTTCCTGAAATGTTTGTGGGACCCTTTGACCACTCCATTATCAAACGCGCGAAAGAAAAAGGCTTGGTTGAGGTAGAGTATGTTAACATCCGAGATTTTGGAGAAGGTCCTCATAAAATGGTTGATGATACCGCCTATGGTGGGGGAGTGGGAATGGTTATGAAAGTTGATGTTTTGCACAAAGCAATTGAACACGCTAAAACATCTTTTACTTCAATGTCATCTCGACAACTGCAAGGAGGAAACAATGAACAAACAACACCAGAGATTTCTCACTTCGTTCGAAATGACAAAAGAAAACAAAAAATAATTCTTTTAAGCGCAAGTGGAAAAACGTTTAAACAAGAATCTGCTAAAGAATTTTCCAAACTTGACCATCTTATCCTGATCTGTGGACATTATGAAGGCGTTGATGAACGGGTTAAAAAATTTATTGATGCAGAAATTTCAATTGGCGATTTTGTTTTAACAGGCGGAGAAATTCCAGCAATGCTGATTGCCGATGCCGTCATAAGACTTATTCCAGATGTTCTTCCCAAAGGCGCAACGGAAAATGAATCCTTCTCGCTTGGAGAGGAGCAAAAGCTTCTTGAATACCCACACTATACCAAACCACAAATTTACGAAGGAGATCCTGTTCCAGAAATTCTGCTCTCAGGAGATCACAAAAAAATAGATACCTGGAGACACGAGCAAGCAATTGAACGAACGAACAAAATCCGTCCAGATCTACTAACTAAAAAAGTGGAATAGCGGAATCTGTACTGACACTATTCAACGCTTGATTCGTATGCCATAATGCGAGCTGTTGTAAAAGTGATATATTTTTGCTTGAAATAGGAGAGAGAGGCTGATCATCTTTAAAAACAATATTAGGAAATTGTTTTTGATAAAATTGAAGGGTGACTGTTGTTCCTCGCGTATCTCCTTCAATATCAGTCACTTCAGACAGAGGAAGTTTTTCTCCAACTGTCTTAATAAAATTTTGTATTCCATCAGTTGATCCACTTACAGAAACAGTAAAATTCACATTTGCTAAATCTTTCGTCGTTCCATGTACTTTGCCTGAAATTGACGCGATATCACCAACTTGAAAAGCGTAGTCATCAAGAGAAACTCCTGCTGATACTGCTGAATCAGATACCGCATTGAGAATGGGACCAAAATCTTTTCCTGAAGGAAGTGCACTGGTTGCAATATCAAGTTGATTATTAAGAAATATCGTATCAATGCTTTTTATAAGATTAATATTTTGATTGATTGTATCTATTCTTGTGCGAGTCGCAAGCACTTCATCATGAATAGAAAACCAACTCTCAAGCTGAGGAAGTACTATCTGAAAAAATAAAATAATACAAATAGAAACAATAAAGGCAATAATCAACAAAGAATAAGAAGAAGAATCTTTATAACGATAATATAATAATCGTAAATTTGTTCGTCCAAACATAATTTCACTTCCTTATAACATAACAACACTAATCGTGAGATTAAATGTATGAGTATCCGATTCTGTAAAAAGATTCGTTAATGTTACTTGTGCAAAATCTTTCTTTGCAGTTACTGCATCCATAAGATTTGTAATAAATGTATCCAGAAGAGCCAATGAAGTGCTCGTTACTGTTACTGAGATATTATCCTTAGTCATACTCATTGCAGTGATAGTAAGACCAGATGGCATTCTGCTTCGCAACCTATCTAAAATTTGATCATAATTTGTTCGTTTATGCAAAAGTAAAGCACTGGTTTGTAAACGATCATTGATAAGAAGCAGTTTTACTATATTCTGATGGTAACCTGCCAAAGTCGTTAAATCAGTTTGTTCCTGCTTTTGCAGAGTTGGTAATGGTGAAAAAGCAATTAAAAAGAATAAGCTTATTGAAGCTGCAGAAATACCAAAAAGCAATACAACAGCGCTTAGTCGTAATATCCTCAGTTTTCGTGGTGCTGGAGCGAGAGGAACTTGGCTTTTTGTTCCCAATAAATTAATACTTCTATTCATATTCTTTTAATGCTAATCCAATAGCAACAGCAAAAGCTGGACCATTTCCTTGAAGCTCATTTGGTACCTTTTGAATATTTAACATCTTCCAAGGATTTGCGATAACTGTTTCTATTCCCATGCTATCAACAAAAAAAAGATCTATTCCTGGTAATGCTGCGCCTGCGCCAGTAAGAAGAATTTGAGAAAGAGATGAGTCATTCTTATATTTTTCTTTATAGAAAGCGACTGCTTTTTTTGTCTCTGAAAGAATTTCCGTCAGGATCGGCTCAATGGCTTTA
>DASQPC010000100.1:0-5720 GCA_035644155.1 Candidatus Methylomirabilota bacterium | reverse complement strand
AGTTGCCGCATAGTCACCAAAGATATATGTCGCTGTAATGAGTAAAAATGAAAGGAAGATACCGACTGTCCCAGCAAATAGTATTTCGGTTTCTTTTTTTAAATTCAGCTTTCTAGAAACTCCCAAAAAAAGTCCAATGATAAGAAACGCTTCTAAAAATTCTCTAAACGCAATAACAGCAGTTGTGAACATCTAAAAATTATCTTTTGCTGTGAACATAGTCAGTTAATCTAACTATATTCTCAACCGGTGTCTCTTTTACTATACCATGTCCTACATTAAAGATATATCCTTCTTTTTGCGGTAAAGAAATAAATAACTCATCAACGTGTCTTTTAATAAGAGAAAAGTCACCAAGAAGAACTGCCGGATCAAGATTACCTTGTATCGCTTTTTTGTAGCCTATTTCTTTCCACGCTTTTGCAATTTCTATCCGCCAATCAATACCAACAACATCACAGGCGACTGAAGCAAATGATGTAAGAAGCCCCGCAGTATTTGTACCAAAATGAATCAACGGAACTGTTTTGCTGGAAAGACTTTCAAAAATGCGTTTTGTATAAGGCAGGACATAATTTTCGTAATCGCTCTGACTCAAGCACCCAACCCAACTGTCAAAAAGTTGCAATGCTTGTACACCATTTGTAACTTGAGCTTGCAGATAGACAATGATCAAATCGCTGAGTTTTTCCATTAAGAGTTCCCAAGCTTTCGTATTTGTATACATAAATGATTTTGTTTTGAGAAAGTCTCGTGTCGGTTGCCCTTCAATCAGATAACTTGCAAGAGTAAAAGGCGCGGCTGAAAAACCAATTAAAGGTACTTTTTTTCGCAATTCTTTGCGAAGTATTTTTATCGTTTGTAAAAGATAAGGAATATCTTGTTCAGGAGAAAGCGGACGAAATTTTTTGATATCTTGCATTGTTTGAAGAGGGGACTTCATAACAGGACCGATATGTTCAACAATTTCCAAATCAACGCCAATACCAATAAGCGGGATCATAATATCAGCAAATAAAATTGCCGCATCAACACCGAGGATATCAACGGGTTGTAATGTGACTTGTGTTGCCAATTCTGGAGTTTTAATAATATCGACAATAGTATATTTTTCTTTCAGCTTTCGATATTGTGGCAAGTATCTTCCTGCTTGGCGCATATACCAAACAGGTGTATACGATGTTTTCTTACCATAACAAGCATCTAAAAAAGTTACATTCATAGGAAGTCTAAAACTGCTTCAGGTGATTTATAAACACAGGTAAAAATTGGTGTGTCTTTCTGAGTGTATACTCGTACTTTATCTGTTCGTAGCTCCATTACCAAACTTTGAAATGCAGACAGATCATCCATTTCGTACGATACAATAAATTCGCTGTCATCAATACCATATGAATAGAGCAACTGTTGTGTTATCATTTTATACTTTTTCCCAATTGAGACATGTCCTCCCATAAGCTTTCTCCGCGTATCAAAATCCAACATATACCATTCTTTTGTTTTTGTAAAAGGATAAATAATAAGATACCGTCCACCTTTTCTATTTGTATCAAGATGTCCTATTGCAGTAGGTGAGTATTGTGTCTGACGAGTCATACCAAAGAGAGTCTCAGTTATCGTAAGATATTTCCCCAAATGTGTATGCATGAGGTTGTTGAGAAGATTTTGAATAGTATCAATTGCGTCTGCTTGAAACCAAATCAGTATTTGTGTATTAACTTTTAACCCAATTGTTGCATAACTATGAGCAATCACTTTTTTTTCACTGGTGAGTGTTTTAAGAAATTCTTTTTTGTATTTATCTCTTGTTACTTTTGGGATATCATGCAACGCCTTATGAGCTGTAAAAAATATATAATTATGACTTGTCATAAATCTTGATTCTTCTATTATAAAATGTTTTCTTTCAGTTTTGCGAGCATACCTTTTATTGTATGCACTTCTGCTGTATAAATCTTTTTAAATCCAACTTTTTGGAGAGCCTTTGTCGTAACCGGTCCAATAGAAACAACAGGTACTGAAAAAATCTTTTCTTGACTTTTACTGTCTGTAATATTCTTGATAAATCCTTTCACTGTTGAAGGACTCGTGAAAGTAATACAGAGAATTTGTTTATTGTGTATAAGTGACAAAAAATTTGTCAGATCAGAAGAGGCATATTCTGTTTTGTAGATTGGTATATTGGTAACAGTTGCACCCCGTGCTAGTAATTGTTTTTGCAAAGCTGTACTTGCAATATTTGATCGAGGAAGTAAAAGTTTTTTTCCGGTTATGTTTGGTAGTTCTTTTGCCAAATCCGCTGTCGTAAATTTTGATGGAATAAAAGAAACGTCCAGATTGTACTTTTCAACTTCTTTGGCTGTTTGTGGACCAACTGCAGCAATAGCAATTTTTTGTAAGTCTTTTTTTTCATAATCTGCTTTCTGCAAAGCGTCCATAAAAAAGCGAACACCATTAGCGCTTGTAAAAATGAGCCAGTCATAGTCTGTTTTATCTGTAAAATATTTTTCAATCATTTTTTCTGAAGCATTGTTACTTGTAGTAATACTTGGATAGGAGAGGAAAAGGATACCGCTTTTTTTTAAAGATTTTGTAAACGCGTCATTTTCCAAAACCGGACGGGTCATGACGATATATTTTGCTTGAGGAGAAAAACGATTTGCAAGTTTTTCCGAAAGCGCACTATAATTTTTTATATCACCAGTAATTGAATCTTTTATTATCTTTTTCCCATCTAGAGACCCAACCATGCCGTAGAGTGTCATTGTCGACCCAACACAATGCGCATATGCACCAATTGGCATTTTGCAACCCCCACCTAAGAGCCTGGAAAAAATCCGCTCTGCGATAACTGCTGCAACACTTGGTTGATGATTCAGTTGTGAAATAATTTTGTTAAGCGCTTTGTTGCTTTTTTTAGTGATAATTGCCAATGCTCCTTGTCCAGGCGAGGGAACAAAATCTGTCTCGTCAAAATAGTGACTAATTCTATTTGTCATGCCAAGTCTTTTGAGCCCAGCAACAGCAAGACAGACTGCATCATATTCTTCGTTATCAAGTTTTTCCAATCTTCGGTTGACATTTCCACGAATACTTTTGATGACAACATCACTTCTCATCTTTAGCAATTGTATTTTCCGTCTTGTGCTATCAGTACCAATAACTGCTCCTTTTTTCAATTTTTGAAGAGGCAAACCGTTTCTTGCGACAAGAGCCTCACGAGCATCTTCTCTCTCTGGAATTGCCGCAATGGTAAGTCCCAAAGGTAACGTTTCCGGAAGATCTTTCAAGCTATGCACTGCCAAATCAATATTCCCTTCAAGAAGCTGTCTATCAATTTCTTTAGTAAACCATCCCTTGCCAATACTATCAAGTGGTATTGGATTCATATTTTTGTCACCGGTTGTTTTAATAATCTTTATCTCAATACTATTGTGAGGTACAAGAGGTCGAAGAAGATTTTTTACTATGTTTGTTTGTATGAGAGAAAGTTGACTTCCTCGTGTTCCTATCACAATCTTAGTCTTCATGAAGTCTCATGATTATAGTACAAATTATTGAAAAAAAGTAATCGACAATTTCTTGCTTGCAATCTTTGTCCAAGAAAGGTAGTATTATACAATTGTATGGCAGTATTTCCTCTTACTCGTCTTCGTCGTCTTCGATCAACAGAAAAACTTCGAAGCCTTGTTCGCGAAACAGCATTATCCATCGACCATTTTATTTATCCTCTTTTTATTTCTGAAGAAATTACAAAACCTCAAGAAATTGGGTCAATGCCGGATGTTTACCAATGGCCTTTAAAATATTTAGAAAAAGAAGCTCTCCGTATCAACAGTCTTGGTATTCCGGCAGTTCTCCTTTTTGGTATTCCCAAAAGAAAAGATGCTGTTGGCTCACAAGCGTATGCAAAAACTGGCATTATCCAAAAAGCAATACAGATTATCAAGTCTCAAGTGCCAGAGTTGTTGGTTATTACTGATGTCTGTTTGTGTGAATATACAGATCATGGACACTGTGGTATCGTCGATAAAAATGGTTCTGTACAAAACGACGCATCTCTTGAACTTCTTTCCCAAATGGCATTATCTCATGTTGCAGCAGGTGCAGATATGGTTGCCCCATCTGACATGATGGATGGTCGTGTCGGAGCAATTCGAAAAGCATTGGATGAGAAAGGATTTACTACTAAGCCAATCATGGCGTATTCGGCAAAATATGCTTCGGGATTTTATGGACCGTTTCGTGAAGCCGCGAAGTCACAACCACAGTTTGGTGATCGAAGATCATATCAAATGGATCCTGCCAACAGTCGTGAAGCATTACGAGAAGTAAATCTTGATATTGCTGAAGGCGCAGATATGATTATGGTAAAACCTGCACTTGCATATTTGGATATTATCAGACAGGTGCGTGACCACACAGATCTACCACTTGCTGCGTACAATGTCAGTGGAGAGTATTCTATGATAAAAGCGGCAGCGCAAAAAGGATGGATTGATGAAAAACGAGTTACTCTGGAAATTCTGACAGGTATCAAAAGAGCAGGAGCTGATATTATCATCAGTTATTTTGCACCACAAGTAGCGAAGTGGTTACGTGAGTCACTATGACAATAAAAAAGAAAACAGAAACAATTGAAGTCATTCTTATGACCTATGGTTCACCAAAAAATCTTAAGGCTGTTCCTCAATATTTGAAGAATGTGTATGGAGGAAAGGATGCAAGTGGTGATGTCATCAAAGAATTTCAAAGACGGTACCATTTGATTGGAGGTTCACCTCTTGTTCAAATTACAAAAGCACAAGCTGCTGCACTGGAAAAAGAACTTAATAAACAATCTAAACAAACTGGAAGTGACACGACATTTCGCGTTGCCGCAGGAATGCGTTTTTCTGATCCATTTATAAAAGATGTTGTTTCTAAAATTGCAAAAGATGCTAGGATGCTTGTGGGAATTATTATGTCACCGCAATACTCACCAATTATTATGAAAGGCTACAAACAAGAACTGCAAGCAGCTGCTAAAGACGTAAAAGGACAAAAACTGAAACTAAAAATCGCGGAAGATTGGCATATGCAATCATATTTTATTGAAGCGCTTGCAGAAAAAGTGACAGAAGCACTTGATAAATTTCCTGCAAAAATAAGAAATACTGTGCCAGTGCTTTTTTCTGCACATAGCATGCCAAAACGCGTGATTGATAAAGAACCAAATTACATTGATGACTTGAAACAAACAGCTGCTGCTGTTGCTAAAAAAGTCGGATTAGCAAAGGATCAATGGATGTTTTGCTATCAAAGCGCTGGCCACACACCAGAAGAATGGCTTAAACCTGACTTTGCAGATATTATGCCAGAACTGCAAAAAAAAGGGCAGACTCATGTGTTGATTGCGCCGGTACAATTTTTGGCAGATCATCTTGAAATTTTATATGATGTTGGTATTGGTGCAAGGTTACAAGCTGAGGAGCATGGTATTAACTTTGCTCGGACAGAATCGCTTAATACCTCTTCTTTATTTATCAAAGCACTTGCGGCAGTTGTCAACGAACAAATAAAAAATGCTGAATTATAACTAATCACTGGTGCTAGTTTGAAAAGGAGATAAAACGAGAGTAGCATGGAATCCACAAAGGAGGTGAAAACCATGCTACAGGAAGAAGATATCATATGGTACCTGTTGTCTGCAATCACGACAGTACTGGGGAAGAAAGATA
>DASQPC010000099.1:0-4159 GCA_035644155.1 Candidatus Methylomirabilota bacterium | reverse complement strand
GTAATCGTCTTTTGTTTTGTTGGAATAACTCTTTTGCTATCAGGCTCGCGTTCAGGCATGATTGCTTTTGCATTACAAATACTGCTTGTCGGCCTCATGAAACTAACTCATTTTTCTCTTAGGAAAATAACAATTCTTTGTTTGACCTTGTTAGTTTTATGCTACACGTTTCCTTTGTTTGAACAGGGGAGTCTGTATGAAAATAGAGGAGAAGTTTGGACAACTGCGCTTGTGGCTGGATTCACCCATCCGCTCTTTGGGACTGGTTTTGGTAATACTGAAGTTTTTTTGCATCAGGCAACTCTCAAACTTCATAATCATTTGCAAGGCTATTATGTTGATAGTAGTCATAATATTTTTCTTGATTGGTTTGTTGAAGGAGGAATTGTAGGACTTGGGTTGTTTGCCTCGCTCTTATTTCAGACATTTTCCCGTTTTGTTACGGCAAAACAAGAGCGTAATCTTGTGTTACTACTAGGATTAACTGCCGGTTTATCGTTTAATCCTGTCAGTATTGTTCTTCTTATTGCTTTCTGGTGGCTTATTGGACAGGGAATGGTTAATGATGGGAAGAAGGTTTCTTTGTAATAGCAAGTGTGAAAGTAAGAGTTGGTTGTGGTATTTTTTGATAATTGTTCGTGAGAGGAATTTTTAGCGTATCACTCATGTGTTTGACAATATATCCTTCAAGTCCAGAGCCAAGAGAGAGATCTGTTTTATTTTCCAAATTCCCATAGTAGGGGATAAAGAGATCATCAAGATCTTTCTCGGTAAGCTGAGGACAGGAACCGGTAATAATTACCAGGATACTCTCTGGTTCTTTTCTCTCAACGCTAATAGTAACAGTTGCATTTTTTTCACGAGAGGCAAGAAAAATACTCATATCAAAAAGTTTGTGGATTACAAGTTCAATTTGTTTGACATTGCATGAAGCAGTAAAAAATGGTCCGGTGAGTTGTTCTGGTTTGACAGGATAATTTCGTACTGTCAATGGCGCAATATCTTTCTCGCCAAAATTTGGCAAGCGGAATTGTGTACGAACATGCAATTCATTAGTAAATTCTTTATTAAGAAGCGTCGTTTGTTTGCATAATTGGGCTATATCAATGCGCGCTGTATTATTTTCTCGTAAGATTTCTTTCAGTGTTTGGAGTACATAGGTATCACGTTCAATTTTTTCCAGCAAAAGCATGTCTGTTTTTATGGTTTTAGTATCTGCTAAGGCAAGTTTTTGTTTAATATCTTCAACAAGCCCCTCGTATTTTGCGCGAGCTTTATCAAATACCACAGGTAAGGTATTTTCTGCGACAGTAGTAAAGCTAATAATAAAACTTATTTGTTTGCTATTTGTTGTTGTTTTTCCCATGAGTTGTGCTTGCATCGTGACATTTCGTTGGAGAACAGGAGAGGTAATAAGCGTAAAAGTTTCCAAATTCTTTATCGGTTGACTAGTCATATTTTCATTAGGGAAAAATGTTTTTGACGTTACAAGTTTGTTATTTTTATCTTTCAAAAGAAGAATATCAAAAAGAGGTTTGTCTAAGAGTTCAGAACGTGATCGTTGGAGTGTGCGCACCGTTGCGTCATTTGTTGAAAGAATTTTAAAATATTCATCAGTCACAATAATCAATTCCGGTAGACTTTGTATAATTGCCTCTGTTGTTTGGATTTTTGCGCGGAGTGCTCCCGCAAGCGCATCTTTCATGTGATATTGTCGTGAGATAATATAAGCAATTGGAATAATTACAAGAAGCGATGCAAATTGCAACAGTGTAAGTCCAGGATCATTAACAAGCAGTGCGAAAGCATTGGGAGAAAATGAGACATCAATAAAAAGGACGATAAGGCAGGAAAAGAGAAAAAACACTGCCAGAGAAAAACTGAAAATAAAACTAAGTCCAATCATAAAGAAATGAATCATAACGAGGAAAGGGCTTTGGAATCCTCCGGTTGCTATTACTAACAGTTGCACAAGAGTTGTTCCCCAAAAAACAAAAAACATTTTGCCATACCAGGTAGAAATTTCTTTCCAGGAATGTCTGGCATATCGATATAAAACAAACAAAAGTGTAATAATAATAGCAACAAGTGCTTTTTGCAGAGATCGGGAAGAAAAGGCAATATGATCCAAAAGAAGGACATAAACTGAGGAGAGGAAAAGTGTTAGTATGCTTAGCCAAAATTGCATAGTATATCTATTATACGTAAGAAAGATTTTTATTGTCTAGGAGCTATTTGCTTGACATTTTGTATTTTTATATCCTTAATAGTAAGTAGTTATGGCAAATAAAAATAAAAAACAAATTAGCAATGCTGAAAAGCCTGATAGGCGGTTAATGTTGGCTATTCTTTTAGCGGTATTTGGATTACTTTTGTTTATAGCACTTGCTTTAACACTCCCTTTTAATAACTGAGGCTATTATAAGGGTTTTGTTAGTGAGCTGTAGCTTGCCTCTGAGGCTAGCCTATGGTAAGATTATCAGGCTTGGCGCGGTGGCGAAGCGGTAACGCAGGGGTCTGCAAAACCTCCATGCACGGGTTCGATCCCCGTTCGCGCCTCAAGGAGAATACATTTTGGCAGGAAATCCAGAACAAAAAATAGGATAGAGTTGCAGATGCAGTTGAAAGGAGGCTTATATGAAAGAGTATGATCCATTCCATATCATTGGAAAAGCAATAGGTGAAAGTGCTGAAATAGTAAGTACTGGTGCCAAAAAGACATACCAACATTTGCAGCCTTTTAGAGAATTTTTGAAAGCAAAAGTATATAAAACATTTGCTGCAATGAAAACAAATTTAATTTATAGAAGATCAAGGCTCCGCTATGGCGCATAAATGGTGTTTTCTGCTATAATTACCATTATTAATGGGCATCTAGTTCATCGGTTAGAACGCTTTCCTGATAAGAAAGAGGTGCGTGGTCCGACTCCACGGATGCCCACCACTCGTTTCACTATGGATAAAATAACCATCAAAAATAGAAAAGGGCAGAAAATTGTCGTCCTTTTGCAAAAAGCAGAAAAGCAAAAAGGATTGGTTTTTGTTGTCCATGGACTTGGCGGCACCAAAGGTGAACAGCATATTCAGACATTTGCCCAAACATTTCGGAAAAAGGAGTTTACTGTTATCCGTTTTGATACGACAAATACATTTGGTGAGAGTGATGGTATATATGAAGATGCGACACTAACTCAGCATTATGCAGATTTGGAAGATGTTATTGTCTGGGCAACATCGCAAAACTGGTATCAAGAGCCATTTTATTTAGTAGGACACAGTTTTGGGGGAATTGCATCAATTCTCTATACAGAGAAGCATCCTGAAAAAATAAAAGCACTCGCGCCAATCTCTACAGTTATATCAGGCAAGTTAAGTTTACAAACACCTCAGTTTCGAGATGATTGGAAAGACTGGGAACAAACTGGATGGAGGCAAGACAAAAGCGAAAGCGTTCCTGGACGCACCAAGCGTTTACCATGGTCACATATGGCAGATCGGCTTACCTATGATATTTTACCAGAAGCAACCAAATTGACTATGCCTGTTTTATGTATCGTAGGCGATCAAGATAAAGGCACTCCGCCAGAACATCAGGAGTTATTGTACGAAAAACTTCCAGGAGAAAAGGAACTCCATATTATCCAGGGCGCACCACATACCTTCAAAGACCAATCTCATCTTGCGCAGATAAAAGCAATTTTTGAGAAGTGGATAGATCAGGTAGAAGAAAAACAAAAATAAACGTGTTATACTGGATCTATGGCACAGAAATATTGGTTTAAAGCGCATCAATATGGCTATGGCTGGTCTCCAAGTAGTTGGCAGGGGTGGCTTGTTTTCTTTTTATATATTGCAGCGATTGTTTATTCTTTCATCCAAATTGACATGACTTCTCATTCAGTAAGCGATACACTTCTCAATTTTCTTCCTCGGATTTTTATCTTTTCAGCACTCCTTATTATTGTTACTTATCTCAAAGGGGAGCCAACATCCTGGCATTGGGGAGAAAGAAAAGAATCTAAATAATCACTGGTGCTAGTTTGAAAAGGAGATAAAACGAGAGTAGCATGGAATCCACAAAGGAGGTGAAAACCATGCTACAGGAAGAAGATATCATATGGTACCTGTTGTCTGCAATCACGACAGTACTGGGGAAGAA
>DASQPC010000098.1:0-24300 GCA_035644155.1 Candidatus Methylomirabilota bacterium | reverse complement strand
GTTCCGTTTAAATGAGTCCCTGGGATTCCATAAATGCTCCCTTGTTCAATGGGCTCTCTAATCCCAGCAACAGAAAAAATCCCCTGCTGTAACTTCACACTACGAAACAAAACTAGCACCACACGTTAAAATAATATTTTTGAGAAAAAGAGGTAGGTCTATCTTGTAATTTTTAACTGCTGTGATGACTTCAATGAGTCCTTCAAGACTAATGGATCCTATCGAATACTCAGCAATTGCCTCAATAATTATTGTCTCTATATCTGTTGGAGAAAAAATCGTAGTATTTTTAAGCTTTCCAATGATATCAACAAACCATTTATCACTATTTCTTTCTGGAACCGATCTAGATTTATTCATACCTTTGGAAGTATAAGAATATAAGAAATTACTTGCTTGATTTCAAACTAGTAGATAAATGACAAAATTAGTCATAAAAATAGAAACTTTTCAATAAAGTTTTTTTGAGTTTATTTATGTAAGAATAGAATAGTAAATGGAGACAAAAAGACTTATCCTGTTGACCATTGGGTGTAGAGCCATTTGATTTTTTCTCTGAAAAGAAAATAGAAAAAATTGGCAAACAGACCAAACAGAATACCGAGAGAAACCAACTGAAACGACCTTAAAAGATGGATAGCTGAATCAATAACAAACTGTGGATTTACAAAAAGATCCCAAGAATTAACACGTTCTATCTTCCCTAACACCATTGCAAAACCCATCAAGAAATTAAGTCCAATAAGAAGCACCATACTGGTATGCTGTGAGATTTTGAATTTACGAAGAATTTTTTCTAAAGGGAAAAACGCAATCAGAAAGCACGTTAATCCGATTAATTCGAGCAGTCCATACTGAATAAGTAACAAAAATTTCTCAAGGACAGAAACAGCATTCCATTGCTGCACTAAATGATGCAGATCAGTCAAGATATAAATCGTATTTGGCAAATATAAAAGCCAAAATATGCCAAGAACGACTGTATAAAATTTGTTAGGCATCCTAAACAAAAATCCACAAAAAAGAACCGGAAGGAGCGCAAGATAAAGATTGAATGCCATCCAAGGAATGTTAAAGAATAAAACATCCATAAAAATTACAACTGTCTTTATATTTTACACTTTTTATTTGACTATTTCAAAACTACACAATATAATCATTTCTTATATGCTCATCATTACTGGCTCCATTGCGTATGATTACATTATGGATTTTCCAGGATCATTTTCTGACCATATTCTCCCCGAGCAAATTCATAAAATTAATTTGAGTTTTATTGTTAAAACCTTTGCAAAAAGACGCGGTGGAACAGCAGGCAACGTTTCCTACACACTTGGACTTCTTAAAACTCCTCATAAACTTTTTAGTACGGCAGGATCTGATTTTCAAGAGTATAAACAAACACTTACAAAAATCGGCATTGACACAAGTGCGGTCAAAGTCTACAAAGATACCTATACAGCAACAGGATTTGGTATGACGGATAAAACCAACAATCAAATCTGGGGATTTTTTTACGGGGCAAATGAGTACGTTGATCAATTAAAACTCAAAACAGTTGCAAAAAAAAATGATTTTGTACTCATCGGTCCACAGGGAGCGAAGGGATGTTTGTCTTTTATAAAACAATGTTTGGCACTCAAGCTCCCCTATATGTTTGATCCGGGATTTATCCTTACACAAGTAAGTAATGAAGAATTAACATACGGAGTCGAACATGCGACATTTCTCATCGGCAATGATTATGAGATTAGTCTTATCAAAGAGAGAGTAAAAAACTATGAGATATTAGTAAAAAACAAAATTGTCATAACGACACTTGGCGAAAAAGGTGCACTCATTGAAAAAAATGAGGAAAAAATAACAATTAAAACAGTAAAACCCAAACAAGTGGCTGATCCAAGTGGCGCAGGTGACGCTTGGCGTGGAGGATTTTTGGCAGGACTGGAAAGAAATTTTGATCTTAAGACGTGTGGACAAATGGGAGCAGTCGCAGGAGCTTATGCTGTAGAACAATATGGTACTCAAGAACATAGCTATACAAAAAAGGCCTTTACAAAAAGATATAAGGATGCGTATAATGAAACTCTAGTTTTAAAATAAGATGACTAAAAACCACCAATACGATGTTAAAGATCTCAAGCTTGCCCCAGAGGGTAAACTCAAAATTGAGTGGGCTGGCAAACAAATGCCTGTTCTTAAAAAGATACAAGAACGATTTACCAAAGAAAAACCTCTCAAAGGCATTACACTGGCTGCGTGTCTCCATATAACGAGTGAAACGGCAAATCTTTTGATTGCTCTCAAAGCTGGTGGCGCAAAAGTCGTTGCAAATGCCTCAAATCCCCTTTCAACCCAAGATAGTGTCGCCGCTTCTTTGGTTAAAGATTTTGATATTCCTACCTATGCTATAAAAGGTGAAGACAACAAAACATATTTTAAACATCTCAATAGCGCACTTGATGCCAAACCAAACATTACCATGGATGATGGTGGCGATCTGATTTACGCCCTGCATACTGATCGTAAAAAACAACTGCAAGATATTATCGGATCATCAGAAGAAACAACAACTGGCGTCATCAGACTGAAAGCAATGGAAAAAGAAGGAGCACTCAAGCTGCCTGTTATCGCAGTGAATGACTCTGACACCAAACATCTTTTTGATAATCGCTATGGTACAGGTCAATCAACGATTGATGGTATTTTGCGTGCGACCAATATTCTTCTTGCCGGAAAAACATTTGTCGTTGCTGGCTATGGGTGGTGTTCACGAGGAATTGCAATGCGCGCCAAAGGTATGGGTTCAAATGTGGTTGTGACTGAAGTTGATCCGATTCGCGCGCTTGAAGCGGCAATGGATGGCTATCGTGTGATGCCGATGATCCAAGCAGCTCCTCTTGGTGATATTTTTGTTTCGGCAACCGGTGATAAACATACGATCTCCTCAGATGTTATGAAAAAAATGAAAGATGGAGCAATTATTGCGAATTCCGGACATTTTGATGTGGAAATTGATATTGCGGGTCTTGAAAAGATGAAAAAAAGTAAACGCACTATTCGTCCGTTCTTGGAAGAATATATACTAACCAATGGCAAAAAATTACACGTTCTTGGTGAAGGACGACTTGTCAACTTAGCGGCAGCTGAAGGACATCCAGCAGAAGTTATGGATATGTCTTTTGCAAATCAGGCATTGGCTGCTGAATTTTTGGTCACAAATAAAGGAAAATTGGAAAATAATGTCTATGTCTTGCCAAAAAAACTAGATGTTGAGGTTGCTATACTTAAACTTGAAGCTATGGGAATCACGATTGACAAATTGACATCTGAACAGAAAAAATATCTCTCCTCCTGGACAGAAGGAACACAATAAAGATTATCCTACCCAATACCAATTGACAAAAAAGACGGAAACAAAAAATAATAGGAGAAAAAAAGTAATACCAAGACCAATAACATATTTTTTGGGAGCCATGCTTGCGATGATAAACAAAGGAAACGAAACAATCTGATAGCGGGAAAACGACATTGTATCTTTGGTCACAAGTGGAACAAACCAAAGCAAAAAACTTATCCACCACAGTTGTGGTTTGAGATACCATCTTCCCAGGATAAGAAGTAAAAAAACAAGTCCTATCACTGTAACATCAACCTGTGATTCATGAAAACCGTGCGCAGGAAGTTGGGCAAACGCAAGAATAGTCGCGAGATTGTTTGCAAGTGGACCAAACAAAGGAAACGAACGAAACCAACTTGTTTGTACATGAAACCAATACCATGGATCGCCTGTTTGTCTAAAACAAAAATACAGCCACCCTATAAAAGGCATAATACTCATAAGAGACACTATGATTGTTTTTTGCAAGGTAATTTTTCCCCTCCAAACTGCTTGAAAGAGTGAAAAAAAGAAAAGAAGGAAAAAAGGGATACCGTTTGGTCTAGTAACAACAAGAGCTGCCAGACATAACGCAGTTAGAAACCAATTTTTCTTGATTAAAAAGTAGCTAAACCAAATAAGAAGAAAGAGAAATAATCCTTCAGCAAAATAGCTTCGATAAAAAATACTAAACGGAAAAAGAAATAAAAGAAAAATAGTACGAATGGCAAGTGTTTGTGAATACATTTTGCTGATAACGTAATACAAACTCAAAAAATTGATGAGTAATAAGATATTTGCAAAAATAAATGCTGATAACTCGATATTATGAAAAATGAAATTCAAGAAAGATAAAAGCAGAGGATAAAAAGGGGAAAAAGCATAAGTCATACTACCTATATACTTTTCTGTCTGTGGCAAACTAAAAAGAGCTTTCGTAGGATATCCTGAATTGGCAATCTTCAAATATATTTGCGCATCATACTGTCCAAGCGCACGCAAAAGGCTGAATTGCTTATTGTCAATCCGCGGATCAACATAATAATGATGAGCGCTCAAGAGATATTGACGCTTGTTAAAGGCTACTTTGTTGTTGAAAAAAAAGATAAAAGAGTAGAGAATACTATTTAGAAGAACAAAAAAGATAAGACTTAAAAAGAATGATTTTGATCGAAACATGGTATTTATAGTATCAGCTCTTTATTAAAAAATAAAATACACATCTATTTTTTATCCTATAATATTGATTTTTGAGTTTATCTATGGTAAAATTATAGTCTATGCATGAACTGTTGAAAACTGGTGGTGAATCTCCAGATCGAAAGAAAACAGAACCTATAAAAGTAGGTGGACTCACCTTTCAAAAACATCCCTCTGTCTCAATTGAAAAACTATTAGGAACTATTCCTCCACAGGGAAATCCGCGCGAACAGGATGTTTATACTCGTTTAGCAAAGGCAGATCTTACTGTCGTTTCTGTAACTGGTACAGAAAAACAAGAGACTTTTGTGATTGCTCCAAATTTGAATCCTGAACATATTAATGACGTCCTCTATTTTGCAGCTCCCAATAATGCTTTTGGAAGAAATACTGAAGACCTTATAGCAGATAAGGAGTTCTTCGAAAAAAATCCATCACTTCAGAGAGCACACAAAAGAATACCCGGTTGGAACGAATTTCAACAACAAGGGTCTCCCCTCATTGAAAAAATAGCCTTGGATTATAAAATACCCTATCCACCTGGATTTAGAAACTTTAGTGGCGTTGTCGTTCCTGTTCTCCATTTTGGAACAACAGAAGCAGGAGCATCTATATCGCTTACTCCAATAGAAGAAGGATCCGATCTTCATAAGGG
Organism: Candidatus Methylomirabilota bacterium; assembly: GCA_035644155.1. Taxonomy (GTDB): domain Bacteria; phylum Patescibacteriota; class Microgenomatia; order Levybacterales; family UBA12049; genus DATIGJ01. The sequence goes on along the minus strand of DASQPC010000098.1, from coordinate 19,066 downwards.
TCTCTCGACAGTATTGCCGAAGCAACTAAACGGTCACGAGTTAAATACTCTTCTTGGTCCACTCATAGTAGCAGCATATTCTCCCGGACAGACTCAATGGCCACCAAAGGATAGTATTGTTGCTGAAGGAAAAACGAATGTTATTGGTCCACTACAAACAACGGCTTATCTTTGTCGTAAGCTAGTTGAAAAGAAAAAAAATCCTTCTAGCGTTCCGCCTAATCAAGATATTGAACAAAGCCCACTCATTAAAGCTTTAGATGAGTATGCAAAAACAAGAAAACTTCCTTGACAAAAAATTGATTCTTGCATAAATTACTATGCTTATGATAAACTGCCTATAGTATGGGAATCGAGCAAGGCGGCGAACCACGTGAACAAAATCCTTACCGTACACAGCGAGTAAGGACTGCTATGCAAAGACGGCTTGGTAAAGAAACTCCAGAAGAATATATCGATCAGAGTCTTGCTGTACGAAAAGTATTAGATGGACAAAAAGTTCTCCCAAAAAATCCACTTTCTTCTTCAGCATTTTTAGCTTATATAGAAGGCAGGACTAATCAACATGTACCTCTAGACGAGGGAACCCTTTACTATTCTAAACATTTGGGGAATGTTGGTGAGGAAACAGAGCGGGTTGTCGCTGTTCCAAGGGTCGCAATACCGCCATTAGTCGATAAGATCGGAGAAGCATGTAGATTCACTGACTTCCAAAAAAATCAATGGCTAACAGGCGCAACTGGAGATCAAATAGAGACAATGGCAAAAGTTATAGCAGAAAGCGGAGAACCATTGAGAAGGTCATCTTCTGAGCAAGAATTGCTCCATGAAGTGCAATTGGCAACAGGAGTAACAGCGAATACACTTGATGAAATTACGGCTGCCAGATTTGCTGATCCTACAGGTGAAGAGAGGTTACTTTCAGTCCCTACCAATAGACCCAATTTACCTATGGTGATCGTTCCACGTTATTTAGAAGTTCAGATAAAAGATGATCAAGATCGAGAACCAGGCGCAAAAATATATCGTTTAGGCCATATTGGAAAAGCAGTAACATATGACGATGCTCTTGTAAGTTTTAAGACCTTAATCGATTATGTCAAAGGGGAAAATGCATCAACACAGATTACATATCCAAAACAATGAAAAAATTCTGCCTTTTCTTTTTTAGTCTTTTATTGTTTATCTGCCTTTTTCCAAAACAAACGTACGCACTGGATAATCCTCTCACGCATCCAAATAATAAAATTGGCATTCATATTCTTTTTGACACAGAGCTACCTCAGGCTGCGCGATTCGTCAACTCAAATGGCGGTGATTGGGGCTATATCACGATTCCTATCCAAACAGGTGATAAAAATTTGGCAAAATGGCAAAAATTCATGCATGATTGTAAAAAATATCATGTCATTCCAATTCTTCGTTTGGCAACAGAAGGCGATTATTTCAATACCAAAGTCTGGAGAAAACCTCAACTGATAGATATTATTGATTTTGCGAATTTTTTAAATGCTCTTGATTGGCCTACTAAAAATCGATATATTATTGTTTTTAATGAAGTCAATCGAGGAGATGAATGGGGTGGAGAAACAAATCCTCAAGAATATGCAAATATTTTAAGTTTTGCCGTAACTGTCTTTAAATCAAAAAGTCCTGATTACTTTATTATAAGTGCCGGACTTGATAACGCTGCTCCAAATCAAGGTACTGACTTTATAAATGAATATACGTATCTTAAAGCAATGAATACCTTCTTTCCCGCAATATTTACGCAAGTTGATGGCATGGCAAGTCATTCTTATCCAAATCCTGGTTTTTCTCAACCTCCTGACGCAAATAGTACCATGGGAGCAGGAAGTTTTAAATACGAACAAGATTTGATCAATAGTTTAGATGGCAAACTTTTACCTGTATTTATCACAGAAACAGGTTGGTCATCGCAAACTGTATCAGATGCTCTGAGAATACAATACTATCAAGATGCTTTCGCCAATATCTGGAATGACTCTTCAATTGTTGCCATAACGCCATTTTTATTGGAAGCAAACAGTGGGCCTTTTCAAAAATTTTCTTTTCTCACAGCAACCGGCGCTGCAACGCAACAATATCAAACAATTGTTAATTTACCCAAAGTGAAAGGAACACCTTCTTTTCCTGTAAAAATTGCAAAAGTAAAAGTTCTGGCGGCAGAAATAAAGAAAAATACAAAAACTACTCCTGAAGTAACTAATAAACAAAAACCTGGATTCTTTTTGGAAAATATGATAGAAAAGATATTCAAGTATCTTTAAACTTTATGGATTGGACTGAAGCAGCAGATGTTAAAAAAGACCTCGAACAAGTACTCACAATCATTGAGCTGCCCTATATCGACATAACAAGAATTTATTGTTACCGGACAGTTGGCTCAAAAGTAAGAGCGTACGCAAGAACATGGGCCTTTCCCAAAATTTTCCAACGAGCATTGGATGTACAACCTGCCTACGTCATCGAAGTCTTGTCCAAACATTATGACAAGCTCGGTTCTGATGAAAAGAAAAAAGTATTGATTCATGAGCTCCTTCATATTCCGAAAAACTTTTCAGGGGCACTACTTCCCCACCGAACACGAAGTAGAAATTTACACAGTCTTGCAACTAAGTTATTTAAAGAATATAAAAAGAAAACAAAAATATTATGATAACAATTGTTCATGGCGACAATATTGCCCTCTCACGAAAATATTTTCTTGAAGAAAAACAAAAAGACAAAGATAGTTTTTTACTTGATGGCGAGAAAATAGCCTTTACAGATTTGATGCAGATTTTTGAAGGTGGAGAGTTATTTAGCCAGAGCAAAAATGTTTTTATTGAGCATTTTTTTGCCAGAAAAAAAAAGAAGGACGAATTTGCCACTTTTACCGCCTATTTACAAAAACAAGCAACAAATAATACGATTTTTCTGTGGGAGGGAAAAGAACTTGAACGAAGTTCTCTTATGGCTTTTAAAACAGCCACCAATCGAATTTTTAAACTCCCCCAAACACTTTTTCTTTTTCTTGATAGTCTCAAGCCTAGCAATGGGAAAGAGCTAATTTCGCTTTTCCATCAAACAATTGCAACAACTGATGCGGAAATGGTTTTTTTCATGTTGGTAAGACAGGTACGATTATTATTGGCTATTGCAGCTCCAACGAACGAACCAATTGATGAAGTCAAACGCCTTGCTCCCTGGCAAAAGGGCAAATTGGAAAAACAGGCATGGCTTTTTGACAAAGTTACATTACGAGCACTCCATCACCACCTTTTCCACCTCGAAGTTGCTCAAAAAACAGGAGAACTTACAATGTCACTTACCGCAAGCATTGACTTTTTATTATTTGAGATTTAAGATATAAAAATGGAATCCATTGATCCTAAGATCTTTAAAGCTTATGATATCCGAGGCATTTATCCCGACCAACTTAACGAAAAAAATATTGTCCCTATTATTCGCGCGATTTACAAATTTTTTCAAGAACGATTAAAAAAAGACCACTTGACACTTGCCTTAGCATACGATATGAGATTGTCAGGTCCACAGCTTTTTGAAGCAGCAAGAAAAACGCTGGTTGCAGTTGGGGCACATATTATTGACTGCGGACAGCTCTCAACTCCTTCATTTTATTTTGCAGCATCGCACTATGATTTTGATTGTGGTATTCAAATTACAGCATCGCATAATCCTAAAGAATACAATGGTATGAAATTTGTGATTAATAGCCCCCATGGTCTTATCAAAATAGGTGGATCCACAGGTATGCCAGAGATTAAAACCATGGCAATGGAAGGAGTTGAAATCTTGACAACCACTCCTGGCACCATTACGCAAAAGATCGGTATTTTGGAAGATGAAGTTGAAAATGCACTGACTCTCTTTAATCATCCACAAATTAAGAAATTTAAAATTGTTGCAGATCCAGCAAACGCAATGGGCGCACAATATATCGAGGCGCTTTTTAATAAAATTCCAGCTGATTTGATAAAGATGAACTTTAACCTTGATGGAAGTTTTCCCGCTCATCAACCTGATCCATTAAATTTTGATAATCTTAAAGAATTACAAAAAAGAGTTTTGGAAGAAAAAGCAGACTTTGGTCTTGCTCCGGATGGTGACGGAGATCGATTGTATTTTATCGATGAAAAAGGTCAAGTTATTCCTGCAACTATTATTACTGCGCTTGTTGCGCGAGAACTACTGAAAGAACATCCAGGAGCAACTATTCTTGTTGATATTCGTTATATTTTGGCAACAAAAAAAATCGTCGAGGAATTTGGCGGAAAATCCGCTGTAACACGAGTTGGACACGCATTTATTACAGAAGAACTTGGTAAATTAGGAGGAATTTTTGCTGGTGAGTCATCAGGACATTTCTATTATCAAGCAAACGGCAATGCTGAATCACAGCTCAATACTATTCTTTCTGTTTTGAAAGTTTTGACTGAGGAAGGAAAAACGCTTTCACAAGTTGCTGACGAATTACGACGAAGTAGCGAATCAGGAGAAATTAATTTTAGGGTAACCAATGCGCCAGAAATTTTGGAAGCACTGAAAGAGAGATATAAAGATGGTGAATTGGTAACGCTGGATGGTGTTTCAGTCAATTATCCTATGTGGCGATTTAATGTCCGAACATCCAACACAGAGCCACTTCTCAGACTCAATGTGGAGAGCTTTGATCAAAAAGAAATGGAAGAAAAAAGAGATGAGCTGACGAATTTTATTAAAAGTCTTATAAAATAATGAACTACTTTGAATTATTTCGTCTTATTGAAAGTCTAATGTAATAAGAGTAAAGTAAAAAGATATAGACGGGGGGAATATATGGATAAAAAAATTTTAGAAATACTACAAAAACTTGCAAAATCTGTCGAAAAGATTGAACGAGTAATGGTAACCAAAGATGACCTCAAGACGGAACTAGCACAATATGCAACCAAAGACGATCTCAAGACGGAACTAGCACAATATGCAACCAAAGACGATCTCAAAAATGTATTGGCTAATTATCCAACAAAAACAGATTTAATTAATTTCGGTGAAACTATTGTAAAAGATCTTGGCAACGTTATGCATGATCTGATTGTCGAAACTGACAATCAAAAAGCAACAAACAAAGATCTAATGAAACTTGAAGTGCGTGTAGACAGAATTGAGCAAAAGCTTACTCATTAACTATGTTTGACCCAAATCAATTTGATAAATCAAAATTCACCACCGCACCTTATGTTAAACGAGTCGAAAAACCATGGGGTTATGAACTTCACTGGGTGCCAGAAGGTTTACCATATATGGGAAAAATCCTTCACATTTCTGCTGGCAAAAGACTTTCTATGCAAGTCCATGACAAAAAACAAGAAACATATTGGCTTCTCAATGGAGAATGTGATCTTATTCTTGAAAATGCTCAAGGAGAACTTGAGACAGTTCATCTGGAGAAAGGCAAAGGATATACGACACAAGTTGGGCAACGGCATAGACATCAGGCAGTTACCGATTGTGCTATTGTTGAAGCATCAACACCCGAGATCGGGACAACGATACGGCTGGAAGATGATTATCATCGACCTGATGAAACAGAGGAGCTACGAAAAGACCCAAATAGGGGCTGGAAAGTTGTTAAATGACATGATTGATCTTAACAATATTGAAGCAATTAAAAAACTTGACCCTCAAAATACGCTTGGGGCAACTGACCTTCTCCTTAAACAATGTGAAACAGCCTGGGCAGAAGTAAATGCACTTGATCTCCCTCATCATATTGATGATATTACAAATGTGGTTTTCTGTGGCATGGGTGCATCAATTTATGGAGCGCTTGTCCTTAAAGCGCTTTTAGGTCCTCAGATGCCTTTTCCAACTGAAGTTATCTCAGATTATTTTCTCCCTGATTATGTTGGACCAAATACTTTGGTTGTCCTGACAAGTTATTCCGGCACAACTGAAGAAGTGCTTGCTTGTGCAAAAGAAGCAAAAGCCAAAGAGGCAAAAATGGTTATTCTCACCAAAGGCAATGCACTTGCGGAATTTGCAAATGATAATAAAGTACCTTCCTATATTTTTGATGGCAAACTTAATCTCGCCAATGCCCCACGTGTAGGTTGCGGCTATACGATTTTTGGATTGATTGGACTTTTGAATAAACTTAATGTTGTTGATCTTGAAGAACATGAAGTAACCAATGCTTTTATTCGCCTCAAGGATACCTTTCAAGATCTGAAAAAACAAGCACAAGCAGATGTTAAACTATTTATAAATAAAATCCCGATTATTTTTGCTGCCGAACATTTATCTGGCAATGCACAGATCCTGAGAAATCAGTGTAATGAAACCAGCAAAACATTCTCTTCTCACTTTTTGATCCCTGATCTTAATCATCATTTGATGGAAGGATTGCAATTTCCAACACAGGCGCCACTTCGTTTTCTTATTCTGAATTCACCAAACTACTCTAACAAAATTAAAAAACGAATTGAGCTGACAACAGAAGTTGTGAAGAAAAATAATTATGAGGTCCATGAATTTATGACAAGCGGCTCAACTGTCTATGAGGACTTTTTGGAAATTCTTATTTATGGAAGTTATTTGACACTCTATCTTGGACTTGCCTATGGACAAAACCCCGCAACAAACCCTTACGTCGACTGGTTCAAAGAACAACTTGCAACCCCTGTAAAATAATCACATAATAATAAGGTATGCCAGCAATGATTTTGTGGTTGAAAGATATTACCAAAGAAGATTCTCATCTTGTTGATAAAAAAGCAATTCTGCTAGGCGGACTCCTTGAAGCAGGCTTTCCGATAACTGATGGTTTTGTTTTGACAACTGCTTTATATTTTCATTTTCTCCATCACAACAAACTCATCCAAAAAATTAATCAACTTCTTGCAACGGTTAACTTCGAACAGCCAGATTCAGTTCTCCAAGTCTCCAATCACATGCAAAAACTCATACAGAACGCAGCTTTCTCTGAAGAAATGGTAAAAGAAATTAATACCTCCTATCGAAAAATGAGCGGTCTGGTGCAAGACGCAATTGTTATCCTCTCGCATGATCTTCACACGACAAAAAAGATTAAAGGTGATACAAATCTTCTCCTTGCGATCAAGAAAACCTGGGCGAGTTATTTTGAGCCAGCACATTTGCTTTCACGTCATGAAAAAAAGATTGATCATTTTCAACATGGCGTTGCACTTGTTATCCAAAAAATGCCAAAAACTGAAAAGTCAGGTGTGATGCTGACCTTTGATCCCGTAACGGATAACCAAAAAACTATAGTCATTGAAGCGGCAGATGGTGTGGAATATTATGAAATCGACAAAAAAGATCTTTCACTTATCAATAAAATGACAACTACCATAGAGCCGTTTTTGACCGATAAAGAAGTCACACAACTTGCTCAGTTGGCAAAATCACTTGAAAAACATTTATATTTTGCGCAAGAAATCACTTGGGGATTTGACCACGGCAACCTTATGCTTCTCAACACCAAACCCGCAACTATTAGTCCGGCACAAAAAAAAGACGCTCCTCTCTCCGACAAACGCCAATTGCTTCTGACTGGTATGCCTGCATCTTCTGGAATCGCACGTGGACAAGTACGAATTATCAAAAAAATAACCGAGAGTACGAAAATAAACCAAGGAGATATTCTTGTCGCAACAACGACCAATGGCTTGTCTCGCCAGAGTATAAGAAATGCAAACGCTCTTATCACCGAAGAAAACGGGCGCATGTCACATGCTGCTCTCATGGCAAGAGCTCTTGGCATTCCTGCTGTTGTGGGCGCGGAAAACGCTACGACTATTCTAAAATCGGGACATATGATAATGGTTAATGGCCAAAAAGGTGAAGTATACAAAGACGGATACGCAGCAACTTCACAAACTGCCACCAAACTTTGGTTACAGTTGGACAATATTGATGACACGAAGTCTCTGGCACAAGAAGACATTGATGGCGTTGGCTTGTTGAAGGCAGAAACATTCACAAAATTAACTGAACAGCTTGCTCGAGTCTGTCAGGCGTTTCACCCACGTACTGTCCTCTATCAGCTTGCTGACTATAATGACGATGAGAAAAAAAAGACGCTTCTTGGATTTAGAGGTAGTTATCAACTGATACATAACACAAAAAACTTGCAAGCAGAACTCCTAGCAATAAAAAAAATTCGAGATGACATGGAGCTACAAAATCTCTGGCTTCTTATTCCTTTTGTTAGAACTGTACATGAGTTCACTGCAATAAAGCACAAAATGAAAGATGAAGGATTGCACAGGACAACAAATTTTGAACTCTGGATGACGCTTGCAACTCCGGCAAATGTCTTGTTGCTTGAAGATTTTATTAAAGAAGGCCTTGATGGTATTGCAATTGATGTCGATATGATAACAATGCTTTTGTTGGGTGTTGATGCGTCAGCAAGCGAAGTCGTCAATCTTCTCGATCCTCTTAATCCTTCAGTGCTCTGGGCACTTGAAAAAACCATCAAAACCTGTCACAAACATGGTATTGCGACATCTGCTTTTGGCCGCTGCTTAGCAATGCATCCTTCTTTGATCGAAATGCTCGTCAAATGGGGCATCACAAATATTGTAGTTGATCCAAAACAAGTTGATGCAACAAAAGAACTCATCGCTACAACTGAAAGAAATCTTATCCGCAATAAACCTTATCGCATTTGAGTAATTTACAAAATAAATACATATTGTATAATTGCTCTATGGCAAATCTTGTACTCGTTCGTCACGGAACCTCTGAATATAACGCAAAAGGATTATGGGCTGGTTGGCATAATCCTGATCTCACAGAAGATGGTAAAAAAGACGCGATTGTTGCTGGAGAGACGCTCAAGAATATTCATTTTGATTATGCATATAGTTCTCCATTCATACGGCATAAAAAAACGTTAGATATTATTTTACAAACCCTCAACCAAAACCTTCCGATTATAGAGGCAAATGAATTGAAAGAGAGAAATTATGGAGATTTTAATGGTAAAAATAAATGGGAAATAAAAAAACAGCTTGGTGACGCGGAATTTCTCAAACTTCGCCGCAGTTGGGATTATCCTGTCCCAAATGGTGAAACGCTTAAACAAGTTTATGAACGTGTGGTACCATACTATGAACAGAACATCCTTCCTGAGCTGAAAACAGAGAAAAATGTTATTGTCTCTTCATCCGGGAATGCGCTTCGTTCTTTAGTAAAATATTTAGAGAATATTTCAGATGAAGATATTGCTACTGTTGAAATCGCACCTGGTGAAGTGTATATTTATACTATTGATGAAAATGGAAAAATTACCAACAAAGAAATCCGCAATCATCGCCCTTTGACGGTTTAAGATTAATATCATCTTGTTCTACGGAAACAGAAATTGGAAAAGAATCAAAAGCAAAAACCATTGCTCTTTCTCGCCCAATTGTTAAAGAAGAACCTTCAATACCTCTTGGTGAATACCTTTCTCATGCAAAGAACAGTATTGAATTGGCATCGGTTCCTTATTCAACAATTACTATTACTTCACCTTAATTTGCAGCAAAACTTAAAACTTTCTTACTAGTCCGACGACGCGACCTTGGATCTTAAGTGTCTTGGGGTAAATTGGTTGCATTGTCGCATTTGCTGGCTTGAGGACAGCTCGTCCTCCTTCTTGGTAAAATCTCTTAAGTGTTGCCAGGTTATCGTCAACTAATGCTACAACAATTTCTCCATTTGTCGCTTGGCTTACTTTTTCAATAACAACATAATCTCCATCTAAAATCCCATCTTCAATCATTGATTCACCTTTCACTTGCAGGACGTAAGCAGTTTTGGCGCCAGAAAGCATTGATGCTGAGATTTGAAAGGTTGCATTTGGATCAGTATGAGGTTCAAGAGGCCTTCCTGCTGCGATATATCCCATGAGCGGCAACTCTATTGATGGCTCAACTCCCATAAATGTGGAAACAATATTTTCATCTTTGACTTGAAGCACACGAGCATTACCATCTACTTTTTGCACATAGCCTTTATCAATAAGATTGCGAATGATCACGTGAATTGTTGAAACTGCGCGATGACCTGTCGCATTGGCAATCTCTCGAAGCGTAGGCGCATAGCCGTGTTTACTTTGAAATTGTACGAGAAATTCCAAAACTTGTCTCTCTTTTCTGTAAAGTACTCCTGGCATTAATAAAAAATATACGATATTTCGTATATTTTAACAATAAGGCAAAGTGATACTTATTCTATCAATTTAAAAATTATTCGCAGGTGTTGAATTTTCTCCTAAAGATGTTATATATTTTTCTCTTAGAAACTTACCGAATTCTTCCATCTGTCTCTTATATGCAGACAAATCTCTCCTTCCGACACGTTTACTAGGTCTGTCATAATATCTTGATTTTTCGTCGGGAAGGATTCGTTCCTTATTACCTTGATTAAAAATAATACCTCCCTTACTTTCTCTATACACTCTATACACAACCAATCGAGGATTTTCATTGACACGTTGGGTTAAATAAAATTCTTTCAGATATCCATCAATCTCATCAACTGAAATATATTTCTCAGAATAAGCCTTATCTCCTATCTCACATTTAGTGGGATATGCTTTTTCCCAGAAACTTATATATGGACCTTGTAATGGACGATAATCTCGATGCCCACCACAACAAGAAGACGTTTTAATACCTAACAGATTTAAACCTATTACAGCATCTCTTACTGATAGATCTATTGGCTGGCGAGGATCGTACAGTGATACACGCTTAGCAAATTCTTGCCAATGATGCTCTTTTGGACTCAATTCGTATTTTGCACTCATAGATACGCTACTATACTACAGCTTTTTTGCTTTTAAAACCTTATTCCCTTACCTTCTAATAAAATTGCAAATCGTGTGTGCTACAATAGCTCTATGAAATTTGATCTGCAATCCAATTTTAAACCAACCGGTGATCAACCACAGGCAATCGAACAACTAACAAAAAATTTAGAACAAAAAACCAAACACCAAGTCCTGCTTGGTGTCACAGGCAGTGGAAAAAGCGTAACCGCTAATACGACTGTAATAATAAAAAAATCTGATGAGATCATAAAACAGGAAAAGATTGGAAATTTAATTGACGATTTCTTTGTAATGTTCCGACAGCATGTAATTATAGTTGAAGATTCCGAAATATTATATGCAAAAGATCTGTCAGAAGCTTATCAAATTAAAACATATAGTTTTAATCCTTCAACTAAAAAATCTTCCTGGAAAAAAATCACACAATTCGTTCGACACATATCTCCCACCCATTTATATAACGTTCTGACCTCATGCGGAAAAGAAGTAACAATTACTGAAAACCACAATTTTTTTGCAATTAAAAATGGTTGTTTTCAATTGATGAGTACTGACGCCCTTACTCCTGAATGCTACTTACCTCTTCCTCGCTTTATTAAAGAACCAAAAAATGCTCTTAACTCAATCCCTCTGCTTGAATTTATTCCTGAAGACAAAAAATTTTATATATCACTCCCAAATTTTGCGAATATCCTACAAGAATATAAAAAACAACTTTATCAACATCTTACACCAACAAAAATATTTAATCTCTCCCGTGGAGAGCGGATACATATTGCTTCATATAATAAGCTTTCAATGATTATTCCTTCTCTAAGTAAAAACGCAACCGTTGGAGTATATGCAAGGGACTATCAGACTGGACTTAATCTTCCTATTACTGAATCTTTAATGAGACTTTTAGGTTATTATATTGCGGAAGGACACGGGGAGCAAAAATATCTCATTCTTTCTTCAGGATCAAAGGAAATAATTGATGATTTTACGAAAACGGTAAAAGAACTACAACTCAAATATTTTTTACGTCATGATACCTATGATTACCAAATTTCTTCGTTGTTTTGGTCATATCTTTTTACAACATGGTGTGGGAAAAACTCTCAATCTAAACGTCTTCCTCCATATTGGTTGAATCTCTCAAATAACCATTTAGCAGAAATACTTAAAGGTTATTTTTCTGGCGATGGTGGCGTCGATGGGGATAAAGTAACAGCATTAACTGCAAGTCGTGAACTTGCATCAGATATATGTTATGCATTGCTACGATTTGGAATAATTGCACGTATAGGCAAGCGGATGAAAAAACTGCCTAACTCTGCTGAAAGATACTTATACTATCGAATCAGTGTCTCTGGACAACTATATCTTAAATTATTTGAACAATATATAGGTTTTATTATTAAAGAAAAACAAAACAAATTATCAGCAATAATTAAACATTCCCATAATACAAATGTGAATGTTATTCCTATTGATGGTACCTGGCTAAAATATATCCGTTCTCAACTTTCTCTCTATCAAAAAGATATCTCCACTTTTTGCGGTGTTAATCGATCATATATTGCAATGCTTGAAGCAGGAAAGAGAAAGCCGTCGCTTGACTGTTTCAAAAAAATACTATCATTACTGAAAAAAGAAGCTGTAAGAAAAAACAAAATAGATCCTTTAGAAGAAATTGAAGAGAAAGAATCTCTCATCAATCTTTATTGGTCAAAGATTAAAACTATTACTAAAGTCCCCGGAGAAAAATATGTTTATGATTTTGCTGTTGAAGATAATGAAACATTTCTTGCAGGCACAGGAGGAGTCTTTGTTCATAATACTTTTACCATGGCAAACGTTATCCAAAAAGTCCAAAGACCAACGCTTATTATCTCGCATAACAAAACACTTGCCGGGCAACTTTATCAGGAATTTCGTGACTTTTTTCCAAACAATGCAGTGAGCTATTTTGTTTCTTATTATGATTATTATCAACCAGAAGCATACATGCCAACGACTGATACCTATATCGAAAAAGAAGCACAGATCAATGACGAGATCGACAAACTTCGCCTCGCCGCAACCACCAATCTCTTAACTCGCAAAGATGTTATCGTCGTTGCTTCTGTTTCCTGTATTTACAATCTTGGGTCACCTGTGGAATATGGAAAGTTTGTGTTGGAACTCAAAAAGGGCATGAAAATCCGTCAATCAGACATTATGATGCGACTGACTGATTTACAGTATGAACGCAATGATTATGAATTCCGTCGTGGAGCGTTTCGAATACGAGGCAGCAGCATTGATCTTTTTCCAGCGTATGTTGATTATGGTATTCGGATTGAGGTGCAAGATACTCTCACCAATATGTATGAATTCAATCCTCTGACCGGTGATATTCTCAAACCGCTTGATGCAACCGTTATTTATCCTGCCAAACATTACATGACCGATCCACGAAGTTATACTGACGCATTTGCTCATATTCGTCATGATTTGCAGATGCAAGAAAAGCATCTCAAAGATCAAGGCAAACTTTTAGAAGCACAACGGATCAAACAGCGAACCAATTTTGACCTGGAGATGCTCAAAGAAGTTGGCTATGTCAATGGCATTGAGAATTATTCAATTTATTTTGACGGGAGAGCGCCAGGACAGCCGCCATATACGCTTATTGATTATTTTAATGTTGCCTCTGATGATTGGCTGCTTTTGGTTGATGAATCACATATTACGATTCCTCAGGTTCGTGGAATGTACAATGGTGATCGCTCAAGAAAACAAATGTTGATTGATTATGGCTTTCGTTTGCCATCAGCACTTGATAACCGGCCTTTGAAATTTGATGAGTTTATGCGACAAACCAATCAGATTATTTATGTTTCAGCAACTCCTGATGAGTATGAACTTTCTTTAGCCCAAGAATCAGAAACCGGTGTCGTCGAACAACTGATCCGTCCGACAGGACTTGTCGATCCTATAATTACGGTCAAGCCATCAGAAGGACAAATAGCAGATCTTATGGAAGAGATCAAAAAACGTGTTGAGAAAAAACAACGAGTCCTCATTACAACACTTACCAAACGTATGGCTGAGGAACTTTCAAGTTATCTCCAAGAACATGATATTAAAGTCACGTATCTTCATTCAGACATTGAAACGCTTGAACGGCAAGATGTGTTGGATAGTCTCAGACGTGGAGACTTTGATGTGCTGATTGGCATTAACCTTCTTCGTGAAGGGCTTGATCTCCCAGAAGTATCACTTGTTGCGATTTTGGATGCTGACAAAGAAGGATTTTTGAGAAGTCGCACGTCACTTATTCAAACAATGGGACGTGCTGCACGTAATGTCGATGCTCAAGTTATTATGTATGCAGACAAAGAAACTCGTTCAATGAAAGCTGCAATGGATGAAGTGACCAGACGACGTGAGATCCAACTTGCTTACAATGAAAAGCACGGCATCACGCCACAAACAATTCAAAAAGCAATTCGAGCAAGACTGGTTGAAGAACAAAAAGAAGAAGAACAAATGAGAAATATGGATGAGATTATTGAGTTTAGCAATAAAGAAGTTCTTCTGCCAGATGAGCGGGAAGATTTATTAAAGAAACTTCGTAAAGAAATGAAACTCGCAGCAGAACGATTGGATTTTGAAGGAGCAATCAGAATGCGGGATAAGATTAAAGCAGTACAGAAGAAAAATAATTAATGACATCACATCTACTACCATCTTGTTTCTCTCTCTTTATAACCCTATAATCTCTGCGGTGGCAAGACGAACATCTAATAAATTTATTTTTTCAGTATTATTTGACCAAGGACTTAAGCAACTTGAGTTCCAAGCAGCTTCGGTGGCAAGTATGGAAGCAAAAACTGGTTATTTAATTGCAGGCGAAGGAGTCATATTAACGATACTTGTTACATTTGCAACTCAAGCCAAAGGCTTTTTGTTTAACTCTTTAATTGATATAGGATTTTTTTTATCCTTGGTAAGTCTTCTCTTTTGTATTCTAACATTATGGAATAGGCATATAAAAATTGGTATTGGGATCAAAGATTTTTATACTCGTTTTCTACAAATGTCTGATGAGCAAATCAGATTAAATGCATTAAATATTGTTAATTATGATTATGAAGTAAATAGAAACATTTTAGAAATAAAAAGTCAATGTTTTCAAACAGCTCTTATAACTTTCGGATTTTCATTGTTATTTCTTGTAGGAGGACTTTTATATAATTATTATACGTGGTATACTACAAGTATGGCACAAGCACATCGTCAATCAACACCATCTCGTAATCAACCTATACGCCAAAATAATAATCGAAATATAGCACAACCGATAGGTACTTCTTATCAATCACAAAATTTTCATTGGTTTTCTGCAAATCAAAATATTGGCACAATTGCTGCTGACGTTACAAAGAGCAAACACGATAACACAGGGAGATAAATCAGTTTATCACACTTTCTCCACCAAAATCATATTCGTCGATCCTGCTTCACCAAAAGGCATACCGGCTGCAATAACATACGTATCATCTTTTTCCAAAGGCAATGCTCTATTGTGCTTTGCCAACTCTTTTGCTTGTTGCAACATATCATCAAAGTTTTTCGTCTCACTAATCAGATGTGGATGAACACCCCAAATGAAATTAAGATTTCTAATAATTTTTTGATTGGGTGAGACAGCAATAATTGGCTGGGGATGACGATGTTTGGAAATCCTACTTGCAGTGATTCCTGTTTCTGTGAAGGCAATAATTGCTTTTGCTTCTACTTGCTCAGCCACAACGCCAACAGCATCACTAATTGCATTTGTGGTATTTTTTTCATCCTCAAATTTGTATTGGATAATTTGTTTTACAGCTTCATTAATAATTTTTACCATCATCTCAACAGTTTCTACAGGAAATTTCCCTTCAGCAGTCTCAGCTGAAAGCATCACAGCATCTGTTCTATCCAAAATTGCATTGGCGACATCTGTTACCTCCGCACGTGTCGGGAGCGGCTTACTGATCATTGACTCCAACATCTGCGTTGCAGTAATAACAGGTTTTGCTTTCTTAACGCATAACTCTATTAAATATTTTTGGATAAAAGGCACTTTTGCAATCGGTACAGCAAGACCAAGATCTCCGCGTGCTACCATCATTCCATGAGCAACTTCCAAAATACTTTCTGCATTTTCAACGCCTTTCTCAGTTTCTATCTTGGCAATAAGCATCATGCCACTTCCTTGAGGTAAGAGTTTTTTTACAGCCAGGATATCTTCTTTTGTCTGGACAAAAGAAATTGCCAACGCGTCAGCTTTATTCTCAAGCATCAGCCGAACCCACTCTGTATCTTTTTCAGAAACACCAGCAGTACTCAGAGAAATCCCCTCAGCAGAAAATCCTTTTTTGGGTTTAAGATGCCCTCCGACCAAGACAGTCGTCTCAACAGCATCCTCAAGTTTTTTATCAACGACAAGTTTAATCGTCCCATCATCAATAAACACCTCCGCCCCAACTTCAAGAATATCAATAATTGATGGATGATTCAGTCCGCAACCATGTTCATCACCTAAAGTTATTTGTTTGGACACGACAAACCTTCGATCTTTTTGCAGTATTGTATCTGGCTTCATATCAGTAATGCGAATTTTGGGACCTGGCAGATCTCCCATGATCGTTAACGGCTTGCCGAGTTTTTTTTCGGCTTCTCTGATCCAACGAAATCGATCCGGAACCTCCGAAGGCGTCGCATGAGATAAATTAATACGGAATACCTCCACGCCCGCATCAGCAAGTTTGAATATCATTTCAGCACTATGAGTTGCAGGGCCAATCGTTGCAACAATTTTTACCGGTTTATTTTTCATAAATTTAAGTATACCTCTAGGTAATATTTTTCACAAGCTCAATTGAAACCACATTGTTTTTCTTATCCAGTAAAATAGCAACAGCATCAATTCTCATTGCATCAGGAAGCTTTGGATGTTTGAGTTTATAAAATTGTGCAGTTTTGATGAGTGACTTTAATTTCCAATACGTAATTGCTTCAAGCGGTGATCCAAACTCCGCAGAACTTCGCGTTTTTACTTCAACAAAAACTAATGTATCTTTCTCAAGAGCAACAATATCTATCTCTCCACCACGAATTCTAAAATTTTGCTCAATAATCTGATATCCATGTTTAATAAGATATGATACAGCAAGATCCTCCCCTAACTTACCAGCTTCTTTTCTTGTAAAAAACATACTCATCAATTATCGTAACAGATGAAAAAGGAATCTGCATGACATTTGACATACTCTACAACGTAGAGTATTATAAATTTTTCTATGGCTATTGAAAGGGTACAAGACACAAATCCTGAAAAAGGAAAACGCGTAAGTTTATTAAATGGTCTTGTAAAAAGGGGTATCGAAACAAACGATTGCATAGGATTACATGCCACTAGTACGGAAGCATTCAAAGCGTTTGTTGAGACAGGTGAGTTTCCTGGATGGTCATTACCATCTGATAAAGATCCAAATCTTCCTCAAGCAAGAGACTTATACTTTTATCCCTTTCGGGAATCATTTCCAGATAGATTAAATTTTCTGCCAAAAGAAGAATGCAAAGTCGTTGCACAACAGAACGCAGCCCGTCGTGGGAAAACACATCGCTTATTAAACAAGTTAGGTATACCGATAGATCAATCTGAAGTACATCCAGCTGCAAAAGAATTCTTTCTTTTTCCTACCTCTTTTGTTCATCCAACACCAGAAAATCCAGACTATTTCAAAGATCCCGAATATCCAGAATATGAAAGATTTATGAAGTTGCGACCAAGGCCAGAAATGGAAAGATTAATTGCTGATGCTGAGAAAGCCAAAGGAGTAATTGCGGGAATTAATCACACTGTCCTTTCTCATTGGGAACTAAGACCTGGTGATCAAGGAAATGATTTGCGGATCAATATGGGAGAAGTTTCTCCTAAAGTAGCATTTTCTGGAATTAAACCAATGGGAGAAATCGAAATCGCATACTTTCGTTCTCTAAAAGAGATAAAATAATTAAAGATTCTATAACTCATCAATCCAGTTGAGAAAGATTTTTCGTATCTGTGCCAAGTGTTCGGGGTCGACAAAAGAATGAGGAGCTCCTTTGATGATATGTATTTCTTTTTTGCCAGGAAGTTTTTCGTAGAGTAATTGTTGATGCTCGGGCGGAGTACTATCATCTTTATCACCAACAATCATAAGAACTGGCATCGTAAGTAACTTCGCATCCGGCAACACGTTATAACTCAGCCTATCAACCATGTGCGACCACGGAAGTCTTTTGACGCGGCCTGGATTGGTTGTACTTTTTTCAACGAGCCAACCTGTTTGTTGCCACTCATCAAGTCTCTCGCGATATTTCCAAGTTTCACCACTTAATTTGCCTGAGACAACGCTTGAGATAGGAGCAAGACCTTTGATTCCTTGTGGATGTTTTTGCCCATACAAAATAACTGCTATCCCGCCCAAACTATGTCCCACCAAACAAAATGGTTCTTGATACCACGGTTGTGTTTTCGCCCAATTAATAACATCTGCGAGATCGTCATAATACGTCGTGACCGTTGCATCTTCATACTTTCCAGCACTCTCTCCAAAGGTATTTGTCGTATCAAATTTGACAACTGTGTAGTTTTTATCGTGAAATGCTTTTGCGAATTCGACGATATGGGGTTCTTCTTTATTGCCACTGAGTCCATGCAGAACAAATACCAAACCCTTTGGCTCTTCTTTTGGTTCTTCAACAACAACGACAATTATCTGTCCTTTTCTATTGTTGATTTGCAGTTTTTGCATTTGAATTATTTCTTTGGAACACGAAGGTTGTAGAGTTTTGCGCGACGGACGCGTCTTCGAGGTTTTTCGGCAAGTTCGACTTTTTCAATCAAAGGAGAATTAACTGGCCAAATGCGTTCAACCCCAATTTGTCCAACCATTTTTTGCACGGTAAACATTTTGTTTTCTCCTCGACCTTTAATGGCAAGGACAATACCTTTAAAAATCTGCGTACGAATTTTATCTCCTTCAGTAATCTTTTGGTGAACTTTAATGATATCTCCTGGCGCAAAATTAATTGTCTGCAACATATTTTGTAATTATACCGTAAAACTTACGAAATCTCAACGGCTACTTACTAAGTCCCTTTTGTCTGTCTAATTATCCATGTTCTATTAATCTTTTATCTCTCTTCTGG
>DASQPC010000097.1:0-18220 GCA_035644155.1 Candidatus Methylomirabilota bacterium | reverse complement strand
ATTTACGCTGGATATTGCCAAACCAGACAAGCCAAATCGATTTCTCGCTTTTCCTTTTCTTGGTCTTCTCATCCGTTTTATTCTTCTTATTCCCTATCTCATCTTTTCATATGTGCTTGATCGAGGAGCAGGTATTGCGTTAATTATTTCTTGGTTTGCGGTTCTCTTCAAAGGCGTTTTCCCAGAAAGCCTCTATGAATTTGAAACTGATAGTATTAGGGTTTCACTGTCTGCAAATTATTATCTTGTAGGATTATCTGATACGTATCCTAGTTTCTCAATCTCACTTCATCGTCATCAAACAGTAAAAGTTTTGTTGATAATCGCCGGAGCATTTCTTATTGCTTCTGGTTGGCATTCCGATCGATCGACAAATTACCAAAAAACATATATGCATAATAACGCACCATACAACTACCAACAAAATCGCCCTCCTCTCCCAATGCAGCGACCACCAATGAATCAGACATATTAAACCGAAGGCTTTTTCTGATGATTCCCAAGAAGAAAACTTCCACTTACCAATCCCAAAGCTGTTCCCAGAATCGTTCCTCCAATAACATCTGATGACCAATGTTCTCCCAAATAGATACGGGAGATACACATCACAAGATCGTAACCGATAATAAGCGCAGCAAGCATTGCTTTAAATCTCGGCGAAAACTTCTTGTTGCTGAGAACAATAATAAGTAAAAATGTTGATAAAAAAGCCGCTCGTCCTGCGTGTCCTGATGGATACGAAAATTCAGATCGCACATAAAATTGTGGGAAATCAATCAATTGTTTGGTCCTAAGTAAAAAATGCGGTGGTGGTGGATGATTGACAAAAAATTTTCCATATAACTCAATCACATGAAAGCCCACAAATAAGACAAGCGCGCTCGTTGCTGCCAAGAACTTTCTTCGGAAAAACAAAATACCAGCAACAATAAGCAGTACCACCAACATCACCTGAAATTGTCCAACATCACTTAATAAAGAAAAAACCTCATCAAATCGCCTACTGATATGATCCTGAAATCTGACCGTCATATTAAAATCAAAATGGGTAAAGAGGTTTTTGTGAACCAAAAAAGAAAAGAAAATAAAGATAAAAAATAATCCAATACCACTCAAAATTAAGAATATTTTCTTAGACATTTATTTATTATACAAAATTTATAGAAGTCTTGCATTCCTAACCCATAGTTTATATAATTTCACCATGGAAGGAATTGAAAGACGCTCAACTCAATCAAAAGCAATGATAGAGGCGCTGCCTGCACTTTGGGAAACACATACAGCAGTTGCAATTGCAAATCAGTTTGGTGTATCGAGAGGTGTTGTGAACCGTGCAGTTTACGAACTACGAAAAAAAGGCGAGTTACCAAAAAATGAAAAGAAAAAAACTATCAAATCAGAGTTAAAACAATTAACTCCTGATGAAGCTTTAGCTCGTGCAAGACACTTTGAATCAGAGGTAGAAGGAGCATTGCACACAACAGACCAGAATGGCCATGAAATAACACTCACTCCAAAACAGCTAAGAACAACTCTTGAAGGAAAACTTGGAGAAGCAATTAATCCTCAGGCACTTAAAGCCGTACTAACTCGTATACAAACAAGAAAGCCTCCTCCTGAGAGATGGCATAAAAACTGATAGCTAGAGCTCTAATTTTTTGAGGTACTCACGGAAGTCATCACGAATATCTCGATGCTTTAAACCAAACTCAATCACCGTCTTTAGATACTCTAACTTGTTACCGGTATCATAGTACTTACCATTTTTAATCTCAGCTGATAAAACATGCTTTTTGTCCTCAAGCATCAACTTGATAGCATTATTATAATACAGCTCTTCGCCTTCTTGTAAATTATCGAGCGCACGATCCAAATAATCAAAGATATCTGACGTAAACAAAAAACCACTCACATTGGCAAGATCTGATGGAGCATTATCTTTGCCTGGCTTTTCAATAATCGTATCAACATCAATGAGGCCATCGCGAAGAGTTCTTCCCCCGGCAAATCCGTAACGATCATAATCCTCAGGATGCTGCGCTTTGATACTGGCAAGTACTGACCAGCCAAATTCTTCATAAATCTCAATCAATTGTTTAAACCGTGACTTCGGCG
The DNA here is from genome assembly GCA_035644155.1 of Candidatus Methylomirabilota bacterium. Classification (GTDB taxonomy): domain Bacteria; phylum Patescibacteriota; class Microgenomatia; order Levybacterales; family UBA12049; genus DATIGJ01. The sequence continues at coordinate 16,105 of DASQPC010000097.1, read as the reverse complement.
AAGCTGAAATAAAATCATCACTCCATGTATAAATAAACGGTTCATCACCAATAATACTTCTGACATTCAAAAGCGGTGTTCCATTGCCGTACGGGCCTTTTTGTCTCACGTAATGGAAGTTTGCCATTTCAGAAACTCGTTCTATCTCTTCAAGAAGTGGTAATTTTTTGGCGCCTCCCATACGCAGATTCTCAATAAGCTCCATACTCGGACGATCAAAGTGGTCTTCGATAGTTCTTTTGTGGTAACCAGTTACAATAATAATATCCTCTACGCCAGCATCAACTAATTCCTCAACAACATATTGAATAATTGGCTTATCAATGACGGGAAGCATTTCTTTGGGCATTGCTTTTGTTTGTGGTAAAAAGCGCGTCCCAAAACCTGCTGCTGGAATAACTGCTTTTGTAATCTTTTTTCTCATATCCGCATTATAATAGATAATTATGCTTCTCGTCTATATGCTTTTTTATTAAAAAAATTGTAGAATATTTTTATTGACAAACAGAAAATCATTTGCAATCAATAGTAATTTATTTTATGCAGCCGGTGCAGTAGGAGGCGTTGAAGAACCATCGGGCATAGCTGGAACTGAAGGATCGGCAGGTGCTGCAGGTGGCGTTGTATCAGCCGGTTCTGGTGTAGTAGAAGGAGTTGGTGTTGACATAGGTGCTTGACTTGGATCTGCAGGCATAGAAGGAGTTGGCATTGCTGGTGCTGTTGGCTCAGATGCTGGCATAGTTGGCTCAGAAGGAGTAGGTGTTGTCATGCCACCATCATTTGCTGTTGTCGGATTAGATACCGGAGGTGTTGTCGGTTGATTTGTAGAATTATTGTTATCCATAGAGTATGTATCTACTATAAACGATGCATTTATCCCTTGTCAATACCCCAAAATTTTCCTTCAATCAGGTATAAATTGACATGATATATAACAAAGATTTATAATAATTACGTTCTTTGTCGTGAGGAGATAAAAGTAATCGAGCGCAAGGCCCTGAGCCTATCCTGAATAAGGATCGTCGAAGGGATACGAGGAAGAAGGTTCTGCGAAGCAGAATTGCTAGCAGAAAATCGGACCTGTGCATTGAGAGTGTTCATTCTTAATGTAGAGAGTATCTGCGGAAACCTTCAGATGATAATTGAACGTCTTAACTATTTTTTTAAAAACCATGAAGTAATTCATGACCAAAGAAAAAATAATCAATTTCTTCTCAGACTTCAAAGAACTCCAAGATAATTGAGATCACGAATCAGTCTATGTGTGGAATCTTTGCTTATGCTGGCAAAAGTAGTAATGCTGGCAAAATCATTTTTGATGGGCTCAAAACACTTGAATACCGTGGGTATGACTCATGGGGCATTGCCGTACAAAAAGAAAACATCATTCATATCCAAAAACAAACAGGAAAAATTAGTGATGCCAAACTTTCTCTTCCATCTACTTCACTTGGCATTGGACATACCCGCTGGGCCACCCATGGTGGCGTAACTGTCGATAATGCCCATCCTCACCTTGATTGCACCAAACAAATTGCCGTTCTCCATAATGGTATCGTCGAAAACTTTCAAACACTCAAAAATAAACTACTCAAAAAAGGCCACGTCTTCACTTCAGAAACCGATACCGAAGTCATCGCCCACCTTTTGGAAGAAGAATTAAATATAAGCCGGGGTGGCAAAACATTTGTCGAAGCCATGAAAAATACCTTTAGTCAACTTCACGGTCTTAATGCTATCGTCGCTCTCAACGCCACCTCTCAAGAAATCGTCGCAGCCAAAAATGGCTCCCCACTTTTGGTTGGACTTACCAAAGATGGATATTTTCTCGCATCAGATGCAACCGGCATCATCAACCATACCAAACAGGTTATTTTTCTTGAAGATAATCAAATGGTCTCTCTCTCCTCTACCGGACTTCACCTCTCCTCTCTCCCAGACGGAAAAGAAATCATCCCAACGATTCATACATTAGATTGGGATTTTGAAGAAGCACAAAAAGGAGACTATCCGCACTTTTTCCTCAAAGAAATTCATGAACAACCAAAAGTTATCGAAAACATCGCCCTCACCTATCAAAGCCAAACAAAACAACTAGCCAATCTTATTGAGAACGCTTTTGGCACTTTTATACTCGGCTGTGGTACAGCATCGTATGCGGCACTTGCTGGTGTCTATCTTTTTTCTTCAATTGCCAAAAAACATATCAACTTCACCATCGGATCAGAATTTAATTATCTTGAAGACTATATAACTCCAAAAACTCTTGTCATTCCTATCTCACAAAGTGGAGAAACAATTGATGTCGTCGAGCCAGTACAAAAAGCAAAAATCAAAGGCGCAAAAATCGCGGCACTTGTTAATGTTCTTGGTTCAACCATTTATCGCCAAGCTGATTTCAAAATAGTCCTTGGTGCTGGTCAAGAAAAAGCAGTTGTTGCAACAAAAAGTTTTATGGCAATGTTCTCTGTTATTTTTCTTACAGCCTATACGCTTGCCAAAAAACAAAAAACAGCCAAACTACTTCTCCAAAAAGCAAGTAACAATATCAAACACATCCTCAAAGACCAACAAACACAACAAATTAAGCAACTGGCACAAGAATTACGTAAAAAAGAACATATTTATGTACTTGGTCGAGGCTTATCGTATGCAACCGCTTTGGAAGCAACACTTAAAATCAAAGAAACCGCTTATGTACACGCCGAAGGATTTGCAGGAGGAGAACTCAAGCATGGCGTCATCGCGCTCATCGAACAAGGAACACCGTGTATTATCTTTGCTCCAAATGATACAACCTATGAAGAGATTATTTCAAATGCCCAAGAAGTCAAAGCACGCGGTGGCTTTATCATTGGTATTGGACCACGAAACAATCCTGTTTTTGATCGATTTTTGGAGACAGCAGATGTGAAAGAAGCAACTCTGCTTCCCCAGGTTGTTATCAGTCAGTTGCTTGCCTACTATTTAGCACTTGCCCGAGGCATTACGGATCCCGATAAACCGCGAAACCTGGCAAAATCAGTTACGGTAAAATAAGACCTTATTGGCAAGAAGCATTGAATATGGTACAATACTTCATGCTTGACTCCCTTAGGGGATGTTTTGTATTTGCTCTTAAACAAATGACAACGCCGGTAACATTTTTACGAGAAACCTATGATGAGCTGAAAAAGGTTGTCTGGCCGACACGAAATCAAGTCATCAGACTCACGTTGGTTGTTATCTCAATTAGTGTTGCTATCGGATTGTATATTGGAGGCTTAGATTATATCTTTACAAAAGTAACGGAATTGGTAGTAAAATAAAAGAATAAATCTCAAAAATATGGATCAAACAAATCAATTAACACCAAAAGAAAACGAAGAAGTACAAACAGCTGATCAATCAGCCGATGCCAAATGGTACATCATTCATACCTACGCTGGACACGAGAACAAAGTTGCCAGATCTCTCAAACAGCGCATGGAAGCAATGGGATTTGCCAACCGCATTTTTGATATCGTTGTCCCAACCCGAGATACCATTAAAGTATCAGGAGGCAAAAAAGAAACCGTTAAAGAAAAAATCTTCCCAGGATATGTTCTTGTCAAAATGATTTTGGATGATGAGACATGGTTTTTGGTACGAAGCACCCAAGGTGTCACCTCTTTTATTGGCGCTGGCAGCAAACCAACTCCAATTTCAGAAAAAGAAGTTGAAGCAATCCAAAAGTTTATGGATCAAGCACAACCAACTTTCCAAACCAATTTTTCTATTGGAGAAGCTGTTAAGATCACTGATGGTCCATTTACCGACTTTCTTGGCACAATTGATTCAATTGATGACGCACGAGGCAAAATTCATGTCTTGGTCAGTATTTTTGGAAGAGAAACACCAGTTGAGCTCGATTTTCTTCAAGTGAAGAAAATCTAAAATAAAGGAAACCTATGGCTAAGAAAATAAAAACATTAATAAAACTTAACATTCCAGCAGGAAGCGCAACACCTGCACCACCTGTTGGTCCCGCACTTGGTCAACATGGACTTCCAATTATGGAGTTTGTGAAAGCCTTCAACGATAAAACAGCCGACCAAAAAGGCAATATCTTGCCAGTCGTGATTACTGTTTTTGAAGATCGTACCTTTACTTTTATTACCAAGAAACCACCAGTTGCTGAGATGATCAAAAAAGCAATGAGCAAAGAAAAAGGTAGCCAAAAACCAGGAAAAGAAAAAATTGGCGTTTTGACAATGGATCAAGCCAAAAAAATTGCTACAGATAAATTGGAAGACTTGAATACTGATGATGTTGAAATGGCAGCAAGAATTGTTGCCGGCACAGCCCGAAGTATGGGCATTGAGGTAAAATAATATGGGAAAAATACGTGTCAAAACACTCGGAGACGAGGAACAATCGAAAAAAGATCAGAAAAAAGCAGAAGCTCGAGCAGTTGCAAAAAAGGCCAAAGAAGAAGCAGCCGCAAAAAAATCTGCTGAAGAAACTGTTGCACCAGCCGATGTTGTAAAAGAAGAAGTCGCAGTTGAAGCAAAATCTGAACAAAAAGAAAAAAAGACAACGAAAAAAGCAAAATTTGATAAAACCAAAGCGAAAACACATTCTTCAGCATATCTTACTGTTGCAGCAAAAATTGATAAAAATAAAAAATATAGCCTTAATGACGCACTTTCGATCCTTCCAGAACTCAAATTGGCAAAATTTGACGAAACCGTTGAACTGCACATCAATACAGTTGAAAAAGGCATTTCAGGCAATGTCACGCTCCCCCATGGAACAGGAAAAACAATCAGAGTTGTTATAGCAAATCAAGGAGAAGATCCAAAAGCAGTTGAAGAACTGGTCAAAAAAATTGAAGCAGGACAAATTGATTTTGACGTTCTTATCGCAACACCTGATACCATGCCAAAACTTGCTAAAGTTGCAAGAGTCTTAGGTCCACGAGGCCTTATGCCAAACCCAAAAAATGGCACCGTTACACCAAAGCCAACTGATGCAGCCAAAAAGTTTGAAGGCGGCCAAATGAACTTTAAGACAGAAGCAAAATTCCCACTCCTCCACCTTACAGTTGGAAAAGTTTCTTTTGGTGAAAAAAAATTAGCTGACAATATCAAAACAGCAATTGCCGCAATCCAAACTAAAAACATCCAAACAGTAACTCTCAAATCCACAATGAGCCCCGGCCTCAAGCTTGATATCTCCTCACTCTAAAGAAACTCTTGTGCTATACTCATCTGTAGTATGTCATCGAGGGCAGAAATACTTTATCCTTTCAGTCAAGAAAAAGAACTTGCTGAAACTGCCGAAAGAGCTCACCATATACTTACCCTTAACAAACGCACAGTCGATCGCAATGGCGAAAAATATGATGTAACAATCCCTTCAAACGACTTTTATGTTCACCAATGGAATTGGGATAGTGCCACCCATGCTATGGCGCTTATTCATCTTTCACCCAAACGAGCATATGACGAAATACTTTCGCTTATTTCCGGACAACATGCAGATACGGGACTCATTCCTCATATCGTTTTTAATCCAGATGAATCTCAAAATGTCGACAAAATATATTTCCCCGGTCCGACATATTGGGGTACTGAAAAATACCACAAAGGCAATATAGAAACTTCAGGAATTACCCAACCTCCCCTTCTGGCTATAAGCCTTGACTATATCGATCACCATGCACCAAAAGATAACACGCATGAAGCATTTATAGAGCAAGCACTTCCTGCTGTTATAAAATTCCATGATGGCCTTAAGAAATTTAGAGATCCAGATGATAGTGGTCTTATTATCGAAGTACATCCATGGGCTACAGGTCGTGACAATAATCCGGCTACCGATAAGCCACTCTTAATAACAGAGTTAAAAAATATCCCTCAACGCGTCAATGATATGGTTGATAAACAGAGAACTGATGATAGTATTGGGAAAAAAGAAGATCGACCATCATTAGATTATTATTACCGAGTACTCTCTCTCGTTGATTTATTTAAAAGCTGGGGTTGGGATTACGAAAAAATTGTCGCTGAAAGCCCCTTTGCAGTAAAAGATATGTTGACTAATAGCTTATGGGCAAGGGCAAATGAATCCTTGGCCCAAACGCTTGAGCGACGAGGACAATATAGAGAGGCTAAAAAGTACAAGGGCTGGGCGGAACAAACGAAAAACGCAATAGCAAAAACCTGGAATAACGAGAGAAAGCAGTATTGTGATCAGGATGTTTCTTTTGATCCTCAAACTGGCAAAAAAAGAAATGAACCGCTTCTCGTTAATACCATTGCCACTTTTGCTCCGCTTCTCGCGGGAGCAGTAACACAAGAACAATTGCCTTATCTCTTAGACAAATTAGAAGATCCACAACAATATGGGAGTAGCTTCCCTATCCCCTCAACGGCATTGAATGATACTGTCTTTAACAATACCTGCTATTGGAGAGGACCTTCTTGGCCGATCACCAATTTGTTTACTATTAATGGCCTTGAGCGCTACGCAAATGATGAGACAATCAGTCAAGAACTTCGCGAGAGATGCAGGACGAAACAAAACAATCTTATTGACAGTACCCTTACTATGATCTCAGAACAAGGATTCTGGGAATACTTTGATCCACAAACAGGTAAAGGTCATGGCAGACCTCATTTTAGTTGGACTGCTGCCATATACCTCTACCTTTACGAAAATTACAGAAAACAAAAACATGAAAGAGATCAAACAACATCAATTCAGTAATGTTTACAACAATTTCTCTTGACAACAAGATAATCTAAGGATATACTACTTTACATATATGGGAATTGAAAGCGCAAGAGTTAAAACAATAGGAGATCTTGAAAAGGCAGCGAACCCTGGTGTAGTTGATAGCTTTCATGTATTTTTTGGTACAGACAGAGGTAAAGCAATAAAAGGAATAGCAGCAGGTGCAACAAATGTACTAGCGGGAGTAGCAAATTTAGAAGCAGCACAAGCAGCACAAGGCAAAACAGGTCATCTCAGTTTAGAAAAGATTAGATCTATGGCTCAAACTGATCCTTTTACGGATATGGCTGCTACTCTTGGATTCAGCGGAGCAAAACAGAAAGTAGGTTTAGCTCAGGCTGCAGGAGGTGTTTTAGCAGGAGCAAAAGGAATTGAAGCAGGTAACTTACAACTAGAAGCACTTAAAAGAGCTAAATAATCTCCAGCTTCGCTCTCTTTACAAAAAATTACTTCCCTGTTATAATATATTTATCCTAAGACAGTGTGGCTGAAGGAAACTTCTTAAGTCCCACCGAGGAGCACAATTAGTCATTAGCACAATAATGATTCATGAAGCACTCCTTAGGAGTGTTCTTTTATTTTTATGAACAAAGATAATACAGCAGTCAGTCAAAATCGACAAAAGAAAGAACAAATCGTCTCAGAACTTGTCGAAAAAGTCAAAAAAGCAAAAGGTATGGTCTTTACCCAATATCAAGGACTTACCCATTTGCAGCTTGAAGCTTTAAAAAAAGCTCTCAAAAAAGATGAAGCAGAATTTGTTGCTGCGAAAAACACACTGATTCTTCGGGCACTTGATGGCACAGTTGATGTGACTTCCGAAAAAGAACAATTCACGAAGCCAACAGCAACACTTTTTATCTATAATGATATCGTTGCTCCTCTTAAGCAATTAACCAAAACCATTAAAGAACTTACTTTGCCAGTCATCAAATTTGGTATTCTTGAAGGCAAAATCATTTCAGATAAAGACGTCGTCAAACTTTCAAATCTTGCTCCCCTTCCTGTTCTTCGAGCACAACTTTTGGGACAAATGCAAGCTCCTATTTCAGGACTGCACCGAGCACTTAACTGGAATTTACAAAAATTTGTTTTAACACTTACTGCAATTAAAGAGAAAAAAGTATAAAAGGAGGTGAGTTAATTTATGGCAAAAATAACAAAAGATGAATTAATGAGCGCAATTGAAGAAATGTCTGTTCTCGAACTTTCAGAGTTGGTTAAAGCTCTTGAAGAAAAGTTTGGTGTTTCAGCAGCCGCTACTATGGTTGCAGCACCAGCAGCAGGTGGAGCATCAGCGGATGCAGCACCAGCAGAAGAACAAACAGTTTTTAATGTTGTTCTTGCAAGTGCAGGAGCACAAAAAATTGCTGTTATTAAAGCAATTCGAGAACTCGTTCCAACACTGGGGCTTAAAGAAGCTAAAGATTTAGCAGATAGCGCACCAAAAGAAGTGATGGCACAAGTCAATAAGAAAACAGCAGAAGAAGCCAAGGCAAAGCTTACAGCAGCCGGCGCAACTGTTGAACTCAAATAACAAAATACCTCCCTTTTCCATTACATAAAACATTTTGTGTGATAGATCTTGGAGGTATTTTTGTATTTTACTCTTTTCCTCCTTGACAAGGATGTTATAGTTTGTTACCTTATATATAACTAAATCATTGTTTGATTCTTTATGGCAGCACCAAAACAACTCTCTATCGATACCCTTCCAGATCTTCTGACCGTTCGGGAAGTTGCTGAAATTTTACGCGTCTCCCCGCTTACTATCAAACGCTGGGGCAAAAGAGGCAAACTTCCTGCAATTCGCATCAACTCACGAGGCGACCGACGCTACAAAAAAGAGGCTGTTCTCTGGCTTCTTGGCATCCAACAAAAAAGCACAGTTTAGATTTTCTTATTCTTCTTGCATTCTGTCTAAAATCCATACTATACTAAAGTATGTCAACATCCCTTGAAGTCTATATCCAAAACGCACGCACTCAAAAAATAGCAGACGAACAAATTAAGACAGCACTCATTGCAGCCGGCTGGCCCAAAGATAAAGTCGTTGAAGCGCTTACCCAAAAACCTCTTGATGGCTCAATGCCGCCACCACCTCCTCCTCCAGTTCCACATGTTGGTATGTGGGTTGGTTTTCTTTACATTCTGTTTTTCATATCGCTTTATGTCCTTGCTACCTCAATTGGCGCAATTTTTCATACATTTGTTGATAAAACAATTCCAAATATAAAAACAGATCAGTATAGTCAGCTCAGTGATCAGATGCCACCCCTTCGAGGATTTGTCTCATCTCTTATTGTCTCCTATCCAATTTTTCTTATCTTAGCAATCACCCTGAAAAAACAGTTGGTCAAACAACCAATGGTCAGAAACCTTCGTTCACGCAAAATTCTTATTTATCTAACGCTTATCGGCACCTTTCTTCTTATGCTTGGCCATGTCATTGCAACAATTTATGATTTCCTTAGTGGGACACTCACCACAAATGCCCTTGGACATCTTGTAGTGACCTTACTCATTGCAGGATCAATCTTTGGATATTTTATTAACGAAGTGAAAAATGACAGAAAAAATAGCTAACATGAAAGATTTATTCAGCCTTATTTATATTACTGTTCTTACAGTGCTTGCCGGCGTGTATGGTTTTATGATTATCCCCTCACCTGCCCTACAGCGAGAACGGCTTCTTGATCACAAACGAGTAACTGATCTTGGACAAATCCAATATACAATTGATGATTATTATCATAAAGCCAACCAATTACCCCAAACCCTTGAGGCTCTCTCAACTAATAGCTATGCGCCATCTACCCCATTGACCAAAATAGACCCACAAACCAGCAAGCCATACGAATACCAAATAACAAACCAACTTAGCTACAAGCTCTGCGCTACCTTTACAACAGATTCAAGCAAAGAAGCTCCTTCTACTTATGATGACCAAAATTACAACTACACATCATTTCGTGATAAATTCAAACATGCAATCGGAACAAAATGTTTTATATTTTCCGTTGTCCCGACGAATCAAAATCAACTTCCCTGGCCAAGTTATCCACCAGGAAAAATCCATATATTACCGCTTCCAATAGGATCAAAATCAGCTGTGGAACCGCTTACTTCACAATGATATAATCAGACAACTATGGCAAACTCAGGCAGCGAAAGAATCAAGCCTCATTCATCTGATAAAAACCATTCTGCTGATATTTCGGGCTCTTCAGAGTTTTTTGAAACACCAAATTATGAATCGCTAAGAGATAATTTCACTACAGCATTGCAAAAAGCGTCAAAGGGAGAACCAAGTTCTCTTTCTTTTATCCGGAATCCTATGCCTGAAAAATCACTTATTAAGAATGGCGTCATCCAAGGAATTGTTGTTGGTGGAACAAATTTTGAAACGCAATGGGCACATGTCTTCAATGGAGATATACGAATGATTCCTGAACTTGAACAGAAAGGCACTGTACCACCATTTCCTGACTTTCAATCGTTGCTTGACTTCCTCAAAACGCATATTGACCCACATGCGGATGGAATTGGTATCAATCTTGCCTACCCTCTTGCACCAAAACAAGGACCACACGGGGAACTAGATGGAGTGATCCTCTATGGAACAAAAGGCAATACATTTGATCAAGTCCCTAAAGAGCCACTTGGGCAATTATTACAAAACACGATGAATCTTGCTATTCCTATAAGTGTTGCAAATGATACGGTTTGTCTTGGGGAAAATGGGCTTGTTGTGGGGAGTGGTTTTAATATGTCTATCGCCACGACAGAAGGCAATACTCATTTTCGTGTCAACTTAGAAGCAGGTAATTTCAATGACGAAGCAAATTCAAAAAATAAAGGTGCAGCTCGCTATGAAAAAATGCTTTCCGGCATGTACCTTGCACAACACTACAACTTACTTGCACAGGCGAATAGACTTTCTGTCTCCAGTGTTATAAATGGAGAGATGATAACCAATCTTGCAGAAAATGATAAAGGTGCAGCTGGGCAATTGGCTCGTGATTTGCTTGAAAGATCAGCATCACTTGTTGCTGTACCGATAGCGGCTGTATATACATTTCTTGAGCAACCCGAACACCTCACATTTGCCGCTGATGGGAGTGTTTTAAAAAAAGGATGGCAGTTTGCAACCAATGTTCATAAACGGCTTACGAGACTTGGTGTCCCCAAAGGAGCAATACAATTTGAACAAACACAAGATGCAGCTTTACAAGGAGCATTGAGACTTTTGACACAGACAAAATAACTCACACAGTTTTTAAATACTCTGCCTGGTGTTCTTGTTTAATTTTCTCCCGATCAGGCTGCCAAAAGTGCTCTTTGATAAATGCAAATGTCTCTGATGGATCTTGCGTATTAACAATTACTTGTGTCCCCAATTCAAACCCTCCGAGGATTTTAAGCCGAGGAATCAGACGAAGATACCACTTGTTGCCCGGATAAATATAAAAGTTAAAAGGGAACTCAAAACCATGGCGTAAATCAAAAAGTTGAATAAGCCTACTTAAGACAAAAGCCATATCAGTTATATCAGGATCTGTTATATCTCCAAACTGACCATGGTGTTTTTTTGGCGCGATCCATACCTCATCTGGCCAATCACTATTTTTTGGACAAAAAACCAGAAACTTATCCGTTTCAAGGACATCATCCTGCTCCTTTTTACCAAACCAGCTTTGCTTTTTATAAATATGCTTATCAAGAAGCGGTATCGAAAGATGCACAAAGTCGGGCAAAACAGTTACTTGCGTATGAGGATGTGAAAGACTTTCTCCACTTGCATGAGCGTGATTATGAAAGATATAAACTTGTCCTTTCTGACGGTTTGCCAAAAATCGTTGCCGGTATGTCTCAAGGAGTAAAACGACTTGTGAGAATGGCAATTCATCAATATTTTTATGATGATCTGGCGAATGGATAATGATCTCATGATGTGGAGTGAAAGGAAATTTGTTAGGAATAACCCGAATCTGCCAATTGCTATCTCCGGTCTTTCCACCAACCCGATACAATTCTTCTTCCTCAGCTTCCCGTCCAATACAAAATGGACAGATATCCGAGACAATCTTGCCAGCATTGGTTCGCTGAGATCGTCTTGGCGCGAGAATAACCCAGCTACCAGTATCCGGATGCTTACGGAATACAAAATCATCCATGATTCTATTAAATAGCGAATGAGGCAAAAATGCAAGGGATTTTGCCCGAGGCTAATAAAAAAATCGTGCAGACTATTGTCTACGCAAATCAGCGGACATGATGTAATAATATTCGAAGCTTTTCGAGCTTTTTACTCAGAAAATCAGCCTCATTTTTTGTATCAGCCCCTGTAATGCCCACCAAGACCAGGAAACCTTTTTCAATGTGTGATATACCTTTTATCAACGGTTACAGATGCTCTTAGAACTCTTTGGATAACCAATTTCATAGAAGTAATTATACCGTACTTGATGTAATTTTTTAATAAATAGGCTGATAGTATTGAGAAGCCACATGAGGTAAAAAAGAGAACAATTATATGCTTTTTGACTACTTTTTAAGCCTTAATCTGCTTGCCATTAATGAAAACAGTAGCAAATCCCTATGATATTGAGGCTAAATACTGTTGTTTAGGAAAAAAATGAAATATTAAAAAAAATTCAAACCTGTTTTATCGTTTTCTGTGAAAAGTTTTGAGTAAATAAATTAACCAAAGAGAAATAAAATAAATTTACACTTACTATACCTGTATTATTTGATGCGTTAAGACTCTAAAACAAATTATTCTACATGACAAAAAACTTATCCACAAACTATCCACTTACTCCCCAATAATTACCGAATAATATAGTACTATGAGCATCATATAAAATCTAATGATAGTAGATTAAAAATATGTTCTCTTCTCTCAAGCGATATCATTACCTACTTATGAATTAATAAGGATAGTTATGTATACTGAAGAATACTCTATGAGGTAAAACGAAGAAAGAGTAATTAATGATTTGCTACCCAGTGCTTGATATTACCTTTCAAACCAACAGCAGCTCTGGCTGCTTTTTCAGGATCAGCAGTATCCGCTTTATCTTCCAACCTTCGTCCAATGAGCTCTCCGTTTTTAGCAAACTTTTCTACTACAACACTCGTACCAAATGGTCTAGTAAGCTCTGGACCAACAACAACAGTTCGAGCTCTAATAGTCTTGCCCAAAATATCAGTCCTTTCTGCGACCGCAGCGCTAGCCACCTCTTGAGTACCACCACCTACTTTAAGTCTCTGATGTGTACCTACTACTTGTGATTCTATGCCTCCTCTTGATGTTGGTTTTCTTTCTTGCTCATAGTATTCTAAACTTTCTTCGCTTATAATATACCTCCTCTTACAAAAATGCAAGTTGTATTTTTTAGAAGCTATTTGCTTAGTATTACAAGAATATCTGCATTGGCTGGCTTTATTTCGCCTTGTGGCAAGTTCCCTACTTCACCTTTGAGAAAGGTTGCAATTTGTGCTGCTACTGCGGCATTTTTGCCACCTACATCCACGACCACAGTTTTTGTATAGGTCGATTTGCTGGCATTTGCTTTTTCAACGATAGTAAAGTTAGCAATTTTACCCTGCATTTGCTTTTCAATAGTGGAGGTTAATCCAACAGTCGTTGTGCCGTTATACAGTGCGATTTTTACAGGATTACTCTTTGTACTGACAGATGGAGCAGTTGTCGGCTGGGAAATATTGATTGGCCCTACTTCGACAATTTTATTTGTGCCTGGATCGTACAGAATAGCTTCTTTCGCTTTAGGATAAATCAACACTTTAAATCCATTCTCTGCTTTGGCGAAAAATGGCTGACCTTTGAGTTTGGTAGCATCAGAAACTGTTGCGATAGTCGGCTGCTCATTTGCTGGCAACACCATAAGTTGTCCTACTTTTCCAACAAGTGTCTGTGCTTCAACTTGCGCTGCGAAGGTTGGATTTTTAAGAATCTCCTGATTGTTATGGTATTGCAGATAGAAATAGATACCAACTCCCACCGCAAGGATGCTGACAACCACTAAGATTACCCACCAATACTTTTTATAGGAGCTTATTGTCGCAACCATACAATTATAGTAGCTGAGTCTCCCTTATGCTGTCAATATTCGTATGCTTTTAGATAACTTGTACTTGATACAAAATGAGTACTGACTCAATTGCATCTCGTAAACGACTGAGATATGCTTTCATATATTCACCTCCTTTCTACTCCGGACTTGGAGTGGGACTTATTGTTGGTGTTGGCAAAGGCAATGAAGACTGAAAGACAATTGGTTTATCAACGGCAATCGCAACCCAGGAGAATGTCATATCTTGCTCTGAAGGCTTTGCCAACAAAATTGCAAATCCTTTCGTGGATCTGTCTGTAATAATAAAGTTGGTATTGCTTGAAAGAATACTTTTCTCAATCTCTTCCTGTTTCTTTGCGTCTTCATCTCTTGCTTCAAAACTTATGCTGGCATTGACAACTGGGATCTGCTCGTATTCTTTACTAAAAGTCACCTGGACGCGATCTGATCCTTTTTTAATGACAGCAAAACCACCGGTATCTCTCGTAAATGTCGGTCTTCCCTGAATACTCACATCGCCATGAAATACCACATTGCCAAAAAAATCAGCAACATGATTAACGATAAAATTATTAGTCGTGAGGGTATCAACAATTGTTACAATACCTTCAAAAAGTCCATTGCCTTTGACGCGAAGATCTGCAGAAACTGTGGCTTGGCCGGAAACCGTTAAGCCATTACGTGTATTTTGTAAAGCAGCAGCGCTTGTAGCAATTGAAAAGTTTGGTTGCTGAAACAAACTCATAAGCACTGACGCATCTTGACCACCAGATGAAAGCATCAGGCCGGTATTTACCGGGGCAAAAGCATAGTAAGTATTTTTAATAAACATTATTACTTTTCCTTCACAAACGCTCGTACTATCGCAGGAAAAATCTTCAAGGGCCACACCTATGACAGGACCTGTACTGATTGCCTTAACAGCAACGCCCGGAATTGCTGATGAAGTAAGATTGTCACCAAGGTGAATTGCGCCATTTTGGGTTGAAACCTTGACAGGAACACGTCCGCTCAGTGCGACAGCAACTTTGGGATCAGAAATACTGCCATCATCAAGCACCTGTCCTGGATTGGTTGAGACAACACCAAGTGTCGTTTGATCCATGTAGCGATGTGCTGGTTCGACTTGTCCAGCGCTGCCACTGGCAATTAACGCAACAACATCCCCTGCCTCAGGAATATTAGTGGGATCTGCTGGATAATTTTCTGCGTAATCAAGACCATCTCCTGTGGTACTTTCTATAACCCGTACGCCATCAATGTTAACAACAGCATTGGTACAATTTACCGTACAGGCAATAAAGAAATGCACACGACCCCATGTTGAACTTGCTCCCCAGCCGGTGACTGCTACTGTGTTGCTCCCATATTTGACCCATGCCGCCGTAATTGTTGCACCTTGGGCAGGAGAGATCGTGGGTGTTGTATTTGATTGACAATTTGCTTTTGTTGTATAACCATCAATGTAGGCTCTTACGGTTGGAATCGGAGCAGTTGCTTTTGCATACCAATTGAGGGTGTAATTTCCACCAGTACCAGCAAGAGGTATACACGCGGAATAAAATGCTGTTGCGCCGTTGGTCAGTGTTACCTTTGCAGAAGATGCACCTTTTGCCGATACAGCTGTATCTCGAGTGACTGCGGCGGAATTGGTGGCTGAAACAACCCACCCATCAGCAAAAGGAGAATTTGTGGTATTTGCTTCAAAACCTGCATTTGGCACCATACTTCCTTGATCACCAAGCGCATTGATGACAGCACCACTACCATTATTGGAAAGAGAGGCGCTCGTACTTGATGAGATAGTATCGCCTTGGAAAAGCACTGACCCGTTATTGGTAACTCGGAATCGTGACTGTCCACCACTGGACGCAGCAAGAATATCCCCAACTCCAGAATTATTGACAACCAATGCCGCAAATGATGTCTTGCCAGAGAATGAGGCAACAGGGATGGTTCCACCATTTATTGGGTTTGCACGGACATCAAGTGTTGCTAAAGGCAATGGAGTATTGAGACCGATACTCCCATTATTAGAAAGCGTAAATCGTGTTATCCCAGCAGCAGAAGCAGTAAAAATATCATTAAACCCTTGTTTATTAATAATCAACCCCGCTTGTCCTCCAGCATTTGGTTGCACGACAACTGTACCATTCCCAGCATTTGACCCAAAGGTAATATTGTTCACTCCTCCACCATTCACCGTGAGTCCACCAGTCCCATTGAATGCATATGATGGATTGTTG
>DASQPC010000096.1:0-9850 GCA_035644155.1 Candidatus Methylomirabilota bacterium | reverse complement strand
AAAACCACCAGAGAAACAACTGGCAATCCAAATGGTAATGGGCGAGGCAAAGGCAGTTGAATCGAAATATCCAGTCATTTTGAGTTATCGAAGCATTGTCAGTGCAGTCGAATTGGCTGATCGATTTTTACAAGATGCAGCGCTTCCTGGCAATGCGATATCGCTTCTGGAGGCAGTTGCCAATTCTGTTGCGTTGGCTTCAGATATTCCTTATTTTGAGCGGACAAAGAGAAAAATTGTGCTGGATACACACGTCATTCGAAAGGTTGAAGACACAGCTCATGTCACAATTGCCATGCCACAAGGTACTGAAAAAGAGCTGCTGTTGCACTTGGAAGATAAATTGCATGAGCGAGTTATTGATCAAAATGATGCAATCACGGCAATTGCCGAGGCAATGAGACGGGTTCGATCAGGCATGCAAACAGGTGAGCGGCCTGTATCATTCCTCTTTCTTGGGCCAACTGGTGTTGGAAAAACAGAAACGGCAAAGGCATTGGCAGCGCTCTACTATGGTGGTGAGCAAAATATGATCAGACTTGATATGAGTGAATATACTGATGAATCTGGTCTCAGACGACTGCTTGGTGCGCCTCCTGGAGCAGGCGATGAGCGAGGCGAGTTGACTGACAAAGTGCATGATCATCCTGCAGCAATTATTCTTTTGGATGAATTTGAAAAGGCGCATCCGCAAATTCATAACTTATTTTTGCAGGTATTGGATGATGGGAGACTGACTGATAATAAAGGTGTGACTGTATCGTTTCGCAATAGTATTATCATTGCAACAAGTAATGCGGGGTCTGAGTTTATCCGTGAGCAAATCGAGAAGGGAACAGTGATTGATAAAACGTTTCAGCACAATCTGCTTGATTATTTAGAGACTCAGGCTCTCTTTAAGCCAGAACTGCTCAATCGTTTTGACGATGTGATTACGTTTAAGCCGCTTGGTATTGAGGCTGTTAGCTTGGTGATCAAATTATTACTCAAGCAGCTAGCAAAGACGCTTTCGGATCAAGATATTACGCTGGTGACTGATGATACGATGATTGCCAAGATTGCAAAGGAAGGTTTTGATAAAGATTTTGGTGCGAGGCCACTTCGAAGATACATTCAGGATCACATGGAAGATTTAATTGCACAGAAGAAACTAACGAATGAATTAACAAGAGGGCAAAAGGTTGTATTCTCTGTGGATGAGAAAGATAATCTCCAGTTAACTGTTGAGTAAAATATTAATTACAGGTTGAAGGATGGCCTCTGTTCTGGTATACTTAGGGCCTATGCCAGCTATACAACGGTCTGAATTTGCATTAGCACTCAATCAAGTTGCCTCCGAGCGAGGAGTTGACGTGAGTGTTGTTTTGGATACAGTCAAGAATGCAATTGTTGCAGCTTACCGCAAAGATCATCCTGGAATTGAAGTTGAAGAATATACAGCAGAGCTTAACCCAACAACCGGAGAAGCAAAAATTTTCCACAATGAGGAAGATATTACACCTCCTGGTTTTGGCAGAATTGCGGCCCAAACAGCAAAACAAGTTATCCTTCAGAAAATTCGAGAGAAAGAAAAAGAAGCAGTGCTTTCAGACTATCGCGTTAAAATTGGCGGTATTGTCAATGGCATGGTGCTTCGTTTTGCCGGGCCAAATATTATTGTTGATATTGGAAAAGCTGAGGCAATTCTTCCTGTTTCAGAACAAGTTCTTAATGAAAAATATCACTTGAATCAACGACTTGTTTTTTACCTTCTTGAAATCCGTCAAGGTGCAAAGGGAGAAGAAATAGTTGTTTCTCGAGCGGCAAATGGATTGATTATTGGTCTTTTCCAAAGAGAAGTTCCTGAGGTTGCACAAGGCAGCGTCCAAATTAAAGATGTCGTCCGTGAACCAGGAAATAGATCAAAAGTTGCTGTTTTTTCAAGTCAACCAGGTATTGATCCAGTTGGTTCTTGTGTCGGACAAAAAGGTGTTAGAGTCCAAGCAATTATTCAAGAACTTGGTGGTTTGGAAAAAATCGACATTGTCCAATGGTCAGAAGATACTAAGCAATATATCGCTCAATCACTTTCTCCAGCAAAAGATCTGCGAGTTGAACTTAATGAAGAAGACAAAGTTGCTCATGTCTTTGTTCCACAGGAAGAATTATCTTTGGCGATTGGAAAAGATGGTCAAAATGTCCGCCTTGCCTACAAATTGACAAAATACAGAATTGAAATACAAGGAAATGAAGATGTGAAAAAAGCGCAGGAAGAAAAGGAAGCTTCAGAATCAGAAGAGCCGAAAGAAGCAGTTGTCAGTGAAGCAAAAGTTGAGAAAGCAAAGAAGACAAAAAAAGAAGAAAAAGATTCTTCGACAGAAGAGAAAGCAGCATAGTGCATATGAGAAACCGAAATTTTTTCACTATGAGTATGGGTAACACAATATGGCAAAAGATAATAAGACAACAATTAATGAAACACAACAGTTTCCTCCAGTCGTAGCCGTTTTGGGTCATGTTGACCACGGTAAGACAACACTTCTTGATGCAATCCGGAAAACTTCCATTGCTGACCGCGAACATGGTGGTATTACGCAAAAAATCGGTGCATCAGCAGTTGAGATCGTTCACGATGACAAAAAAAGATGGATAACTTTTATCGATACTCCAGGTCATGAAGCGTTTGCTAAGATGCGAGGACGAGGTGCGCAGGCGGCTGATATAGCGCTTCTTATTGTTTCTGCAGGTGATGGTGTAAAGCCTCAAACGAGAGAAAGTATTGTAGTGTTGCAGGCAACACAGACGCCATTTATTGTTGTGTTGACCAAATCAGACCTCCCAACAAAAAACCCAGAAAAAGTAAAACAAGAACTCTTGAAAGAAAAAATTCTTCTTGAAGGGTATGGAGGAGATGTGCCGGTTATTGAGGTGTCAGCCAAGACAAATAGCAATATTAAAGAACTGCTTGATCTGATTTTGTTGATGTTTGATATGCACAAGCCAGCTGACTATGCAGAAAAAGTTTCAGCGAGTGCATCGCTTCAAGCAATTATTATTGAGGCAAAACTTGATAACCGAGCAGGTGCAAAAGCAACGGCTATTATCAAAAACGGCAGTATCAAAGTGCGTGAGGAAGTTCTGGCTGACGGACAGGTATTTAAAGTTCGGACAATTCTGGATATTCTTGGTAAACCAATTCAAGAAGCTTCAGTTGGTCAGGCAGTTGAGCTTTTGGGTTTTAATCAAGTTCCAAGTGTGGGTGGACTCATTACTGCAAAAGAGACATTTTCCAAAGATGTTGTAACAGTACCAGCACAAGTTTTAAAACGAGAGTTGATCTATAAGAAAGAAGTCAAGCATGACGGAATTTCTGCTTTGTTGATCGCAGATACCCAAGGCTCACTTGAAGCAATTATCAATGCATTGCCTGAAAAAATTAAGCTCCTTACCAAAAAAACAGGTGAGGTTACTGAGGCTGATATCCTTCTTGCCAAATCAACAGGAAGTATTGTTCTCAGTTTTAATACCAAACTCAAGCCTGATGTCTCACGACTTGCGTTTACTGAGAAGGTGTTGCTTCGCAACTATACTATTATATATGAGCTTTTGGATGAGGTGAAAGATGCGCTTGAGGGGAAGCTCCAGGCACAAATGGAGCAAATTTTTGGTCGTGCCCGCGTGCTTGCCAAGTTTCCTTTTGAAAAAACATTTGCATTTGGTGTTACCGTTGTAGAAGGACGAATAGCCAGAGGCGACAGGCTTCGTATCATGCGAGGTGAGGAAGTAGTCGGTGAAGGCAGTATTAACTCACTTCGTATCGCCAAAAATCCTACTTCAAAAGTTGAGAAAGGACATGAGGCAGGTATTATCATTACTCCAGATCTTGACATCCAGGTGGGAGATATGATACTATCCCATAGTTAGTTCTGCAAAGCAGAATTAAGGCTATTTCATGGACAATTCAATACTTCCAAAAATAAAAGACGCATTGGCAAAAAGTAACAATATCGGTATCGTTGTTGGCCAAAATCCAACACTTGATCAAATGGCTGCCGCGCTTTCTTTATATCTTTCACTTAATCAAGTTAATAAAAAAACAACTGTCGCAACACCTGAAAATCCTCTTGTTGAAGTTTCATCGCTTGTTGGAATTGATAAAGTACAAACTAATCTTGGTGGCGACGCGGGTGATCTTGTTGTTTCTTTCCCGTATGTTGAGGGAGAAATTGAAAAGGTTTCCTACACCCTTGAGAATGAATTTCTCAATATTATTGTCAAAGCAGGCGCAAACGGTCTTTCTTTTGATGAGCGAGATGTTCGTTACATTCGTGGCAGCGGTACAGTTGATCTGCTTTTTGTTATTGGTACACCACGACTTTCTGAATTGGGAGAACTCTTAAGTGGTGATAAGTTAAAAGAAGCAATGATTATCAATATCGATAACAAATCAGAAAATCAAAATTTTGGTGATATTGTGCTTGTTACCCCACAGGCTTCATCATTGAGTGAACAAATAGGAGATTTGTTATTAGCGCTGGGGCTTCCTGTTGATCAAGATAGTGCTCAGAATTTATTCAGTGGTATTGTTAGCGCAACACAGAATTTCCAAAGTCCTCAGACATCATCGCTTGCTTTTGAAGTTGCAGGTTTTCTTATGAGAAAAGGCGCAACTCGTCCACGAGAAACAAGACAAGAAGCATCTCAATTTACGCCAAAACCGCTTGAATCAAAACACGTGCAAGATAGCCAAGGCGTTGAAGAGCGCTTGCCACAAAGAACACCTCGTTTTGAGGAAGAAGAAAAACCACAGCCAAAAATAGATGAGGATAAAGCCCCACTTGATTGGCTCACGCCAAAAGTCTACAAAGGATCTTCAAATGTCTGATAAAATAGAAGGTATCTATGGGAATAGAAACTAAACCTCAGGGGCCACAATCTTTTCAAGATATTATGCGGGCTCGGGGAGTAGATGTAGAAGGCGCTCAGCGAAGACGAGAAATGGAAGAGAGCGGTTGTGGTGTACGAACATTGGAATCACTCCTTGGCGTCAGAGCAACCGATCAAGAATGGGACTTGCGGCTTAGTGAAATAAGAAGAAGTGAAAGCGGGAGATCTTTACAAGATTTAGTAGACCATTTACCTTCTGAAGCTTCTGATCAGCAAAGATATGCTGCTGCCAAGACGTATGTCGATAATAATTTGTTCCTGACGGATTTTCGAAGACAAGTTGCAGCACATGATACACCGCTTGGTAGTGCATTACGAAAAGCAGATATACGAAATGCTTTTAAAACAGTAAATGAGATAGAGGAAATGATCAACAGCGGTCAAAAAGTTGCTGCTGTATGTCGTATTGATGGAACCCCCCATATCGCACATATTGATAAGGTGGATGGAAGATTAGTAATGAAGAGTGACGGAGGAATCCCTTTTGTTCCCGGAGCTCATGAAGGGAAAACGGCTGTGCTCGTTGTTTCTCCCAAAAAGTAAGTATTTTAAAATAAACGATAGCTGTATTTATTTTAGCACGTCTGCTATACTAAATTTTAGCGATATGGCAAAAACACTTTTAGAAAAAATGTTCTACAAATCAGATTATTCCCTTGCGATAGTTCATAGTCCACAAGATTTACAATCTGAATTAAATACAGAAACTCAAGCTGATGATGCATTGAAAGGAACGTATCATTTCATTTTGGCATTTTATACCAAAAAAGGAGAATTAGAGAAAGAAGTAAAAAGGTTAAAAGAAGCGCTAAGAGACAATGGCCTCTTATGGATTGCCTATCCTAAGGGGAAAGCATTACAAACAGACTTGAATAGAGACATTTTACACAAATTACTGGAACAATATCAACTGACGGGGGTTTCTCTCGTTTCTTTCAATGATACATGGTCTGCTATGCGTTTTAAGAAAGAGTAGTTTAGAAGATTTATCAAACTTATTTATGGAGCTTTCCATTCCTCATTTGTTTTGCTCGAATCAATCCGCCTAAAAAAGCCGCAGGTGTCATAAAGAAAAGAGCAGCTAGTTGTGACCATGGATCAACCTTTCCTAGTTGGCTAAGTAAAGAAATGAGGGCAAGACTTCCCATTAAGATTGCCAAAGCTTTAGCGTATTTCAATGGTGAATGTTTAGCAATAAACGCAGTAGTATAGCCACCAACTGTTGCAAATATAATCCCATAAATGATAGTTATTAGCATAAAGCTTCCTTCTACGCTACTGTGAATATTTCTACCCGAAAATTGAAAAAGTAGCACAGCAGAAACAGCAAAAATAAGATAACCTATGATAACAGCAATAATTCCTCTCATAATTTCTACCTAAAAGGTTGATCAGGTTCGCCACCTTATCTTTTTATACTAACAGAGTTCATCAGACACGTCAACAGTATCAAAATTTGCAAAAAATGTTTGAGAGAAGATTACTGTAAGACCATTGTATTGTCCCACTCCCTACCACTTGTGATAGATTCACCAAAATGCTATAATAGCATCTATGCCGTTATCAACGATACAAAAACAAGACATTATTAATGAGTTTCAAACCGCAAAAGGTGATACCGGAAGTCCAGAAGTGCAAATTGCACTTTTGAGTTCAAGAATCAGCCGTCTTGCAGAGCATCTGAAAGCTCACGCACATGATGTACACAGTCGACGAGGATTACTTTCAATGATCGCAAAGAGACGAAGACTTATTAACTTCCTAAAAAAAGTTGATGATAAACGTGTATCTGAGATTTTGAAAAAGATTGGGTTGAAAGATTAATAGTTTTTTGCTATCTTAAAATAAGAAAGACAGAAATTGTTCTTCAGAGATCTTGATAACAATATCCGCGCTTTGCAGAAAGAACGTGATAGAAATAAATAAATGAATGATAAAAAAACTTCAGTAGATATAGAGTTTGCAGGAAAAACATTAACCTTTGAAACAGGGGTTCTTGCGCCACAAGCCACAGCATCAGTATTGGCTCGTCTTGGTGATACCGTTGTCTTGGTAACGGTTGTCGAAGGCGGTAAGACAGAACTTGATTACTTTCCACTCAGCGTTGAATATATCGAACGGCTGTATGCAGGTGGTAAAATCAAAGGAAGTCGCTGGGTCAAACGAGAAGGTCGTCCATCTGATGATGCAATTTTATCAGCTCGTCTGATTGATAGATCAATCCGTCCACTCTTCCCCAAAGCTTTCAAACACGAAGTCCAAGTTATTGTCACGGTTCTCTCAGTTGATGGAGAAAATGAACCAGATATTCTTGCACTCAATGCAGTCTCAGCAGCTTTAGCAATTTCACGGATTCCTTGGAATGGCCCAATTGGCGCAATTCGTATGGGCTATGCAGAAGCTGGCGAAGGTCGTGAAGTTGGCTATATTGTTAATCCAACAGCGAGTGAATCCCTCATTTCAACACTTGATATTGTTGTTTCACAGAGTACAGATAAGACAGTTATGATCGAATCAGGTGCTTTGCAAGTTCCAGAAGATGTGGTCATGAGTGCAATCGAACAAGCACACATCGAGACCAGAAAAGTCCTCGCAGGTATTGAAGAGTTTGTTAAAAAAGCAGGACAGACCAAACTTCCTGTTCCACAAGATCCATCATTGACTGATGCGATCAATGTTATTGAAAAATCCTACAAAGACGAGATCGCAAATCTTATTACCTCTCGTGCTTCCAAAGAAAGTGGCGCCAAAGAAGGACCAGAGCTTCTTGAGAAAATCTATGAAGAGATGAAGATGAAAGATCCTCAAGCAGAAATTGACAAAAAGATTTTGCTCAAAGCAATTGAATATGTAATGTTTAAGATGATTAAGATAGATATTATTGGCAAGAAAAAACGTCCTGATGGCCGAAAAGTTGATGAAATTCGTGAGATTACTGGCCAAGTCAGTATTCTTCCTCGCACACATGGATCAGCACTTTTTCAACGAGGAATTACGCAGGCAATGAGTATTGTGACGCTTGGTTCACCTCGCATGGAGCAACTCATTGAATCAGCAGAAGGCGAAGAAACCAAACGCTACATTCATCATTATTCTGGTTTGCCATATTCATTTGGTCAGGCTGGTCGAATGGGATTTGTTTCCCGACGAGAAATTGGTCATGGTGCACTCGCAGAGCGAGCACTCAAGGCAGTTATTCCTTCACAAGAAGCCTTCCCTTACACAATTCGGGTTGTTTCTGAAGTACTTTCACAAAATGGTTCAAGTTCAATGGCATCAACATGTGGATCAACGCTTGCGTTGATGGATGCTGGTGTGCCAATTATTGCGCCAGTTGCAGGTATTTCAATTGGCATGATGTCGGATGAGAAAGATTATGTATTGATTACTGATATTATTGGGCTTGAAGATTTCTCAGGAGATATGGATTTCAAAGTTGCTGGAACTGAAAAAGGCATTACAGCAATTCAGCTTGATGTGAAAATTCCAGGATTAACTGATGCCCAGATCAAAGAAATTTTTGCAAGAGCACGCACTGCGCGTTTGGAAATTCTAAAGAAAATGCTTGCAGTGCTTCCACAATCACGAGGCACAATTTCAGAATACGCACCAAAGATTGAAATTGTCCAAATCCCAGTTGACAAAATCGGCGAAGTCATTGGTCCTGGTGGTAAAAATATTAAAGCAATTATTGCCCAAACAGGAGCGCAAGTTGATATTGATGACGATGGAACTGTTACTATCTCAGGTGTTGCTGAAGAATCAGTAAAGAGTGCAGTTGATTGGGTCAGTGGTATGACGCGAGACGTGACACCAGGTGAAACCTTTGAAGGAACGGTTAAGAGAATTCTTCCTTTTGGTGCTTTTGTTGAATATCTTCCAGGCAAAGAAGGTATGGTCCATGTTTCAAAGATGAAGCGAGGTTTTGTCAAAGATCCAAATGAAGTTGTGGCAATTGGCGATACCGTAACAGTTAAAGTTGAAGAAAAAGATTCACAAGGAAGAATTAATTTGACGATGCTTTTGGATGACAATGGCGGCGGCGATGACGAACAACCTCGAGAACCAAGAGAACCACGGGAAGGTGGTTTTGATAGACCACGCGAGCAAGGTAGTTATGAAAATCGTGGACCAAGAAATTTTGACCGAAGTCCACGTCCCCGAAGCGAACATCCTTTGGCACAACAATTTAGACGAGAAAACAGCCAAACAAGAAAAAGCAGATTTGGCGGCCCCAAAAAACGCTTCAGTAGATAACTTTTATTTTTCCGGTTTGCGAGCAGCAATATGCAAGAAAAATTTTCCAGGCTCAAGAGATGAATCTTGTTTGACTGTTAGAGAAAATCCAGCAGTCTTCAATAAGTGAAATATTTCCTCTGTGGTTGTTTTTTCAGGAAGTACTCCGAATTGTTCTTTAACGATATGACGGCGTTTTTCATATGCTTCCAATTCACCAGGCGTTGAACGATTAGGTATAAACCAATCTCTTGTTGTTGCCACTCCTCCTGGTTTAAGAACGCGAAACCATTCTTTGATTGCTTGCTGTTTTTCTGCTGGAGGTAAAAATTGGAGCAAGGCATCTGTTTCTATTAAATCAAAGAAATTAGGCGGAAACTGAAAGTGAGTTGTATCTGCTTGCATTATCATAACATTTGATTGTTCTAATCCATGCGTTCTACAATCTGCAAGAGGTTTCTCTGATAAATCTGAGATATAGACACGTGCTTGACGGTTCTTCTCATGCACAAAAGTAACAAACGTCTCAGACGTCAGATAGCCGGCGGTTCCTATTTGAAGGACTTGAGGAGTTGGTGTAGCAAGAGGTTCAGGCCATCTTTGCTCGTTAATCAAATCAGATGCAATAGTATAGAATTCACGCAAGCCGCTTATATGCTCCAAACGACGATAAGGGTTTTTTAAAAGC
>DASQPC010000095.1:0-23610 GCA_035644155.1 Candidatus Methylomirabilota bacterium | reverse complement strand
GTTCCTAAAAAATCCAACCGATGGGTGTCGGGATTCTTTGTCTCCGGGACAAATCGAAGCGTCAGAAAAAGCGCAAGAATACCAAGTGGCACATTAATAAAAAAGATTGATGACCAACCAAGAGTTTGCACCAACCACCCTCCCAAAAAAGGTCCAAGCGCTGCCACTCCTCCTGCAAATCCTGACCACAAGCCAATCGCGCTACCGCGTACTTTTTCTTCAAATGACGTATTAATGATACTCAAACTTCCTGGTATCATCAGTGCTCCACCGATCCCTTGGAGAGTTCGTGCGGCAATCAGTTGGCCGATTGTTTGACTCAGACCGCACAGGAGAGAAGACAAAGCAAAAAGACCGATACCATACAAAAATACTCGTTTTCTACCCAATTTATCACCCAGTGATCCACTGATAAGAATAAGAGCAGCAAGCATGAGAGTATAAATATTAACCACCCATTGCATGCTATCAAGGGTGGCATGAAGGGTTGACTGAATAACGGGAATAGCAATCGTCACAACACTTCCATCCAAAAAAGCCATGCCACTTGCGAGGATAGTTGCTGCAAGAATAAGTTTACCTTCAGTTGATTTTATACTGACATAATTCATATTATTTTTACTTTTGCAAAAGAGGGGTCTTTCGCGATATACTGAGATATAAACTTTTCTAAATAATTGTATCATACTTATAAAATCAGCACTAAGCCTATAATGTATTGATTTAGAGAGGAGTTTTTAGTATAATTATGGATCAAATGAGCGCAGAACTTCCAAAAAGACATCCAGGAATAAATCCGAGGGAAAATCGAACAATTATCGACCCAACTAAAGGACAAACATTTACTCTAGAGAGAATCTTAGGAAAAGGTGCGACTGCTGATGTGTTTGCCGCAACAGATGATGCAGGAAATCAACATGCTCTTAAATTGTTTTATCCTCCTCCCAAAGATCCTAACCAATATCAACCTAATCCAGCAAAAGAAGCAGCGATCCATAGAGAATTAAGACATGATAATATTATTACCTACTATACCTCAGGTAAAACAAACGAAGGCTTACACTATCTTGTGACAGAGCTAGCTACAAAGGGTAGTTTGGATGCCCTTATCAAAACGGGAGGTATGCCAATTACTGAAGTTCTTCCTTTTCTGCTTGATATAACTCGAGCGCTTCTTTATTTACATGGTTCACGTTTTGGTGAACGCCGGCCAATGGCTCATGCAGATATAAAGCTTTCAAATATTCTTATTGGTGATAGTAAAGCAAAATTAGGTGATTTTGGTTTAACTCAGTTAGTAATAAATAAAGAAAGAGTAGCAGAACAATTCGGATCTTACCGGTATGTTGCTCCAGAACAATTGCGAGGATCTGGTCCCACAACTGCAAGTGATATGTATGCGTTTGCAATAACGACATTTAGAGCGCTTACTGGAGAATATCCATATGGAGATTTGGATAAGGAAGAACAATTGAGGGCACATATGGAACAGGAACCAAGAAATCTTCCTGATGTTTTAGGTGGTAGTCCGCAAAATATCGCTCTTGGGGAAGTTTTAACAGCAGCAATGGCAAAAGATCCATCTACGCGTCCAGCAGCTAAACAATTTGGAAAAGCTCTTAGAAGAGCAGCAAAAATAGATGCAGAATCACGACCTATTATTATTAAAATGTCAGGGAAAAAGCCAGTGACGCAAGCCCAGTTAGAGCAAGAAACAGGGACCTTCCCATCTGTCTCTGGAGAAGAATCGAGGAAAGAGTCAGTACCAGTTGTTATAGATACTGAAAGAACAGACAATCTAACACAAATTGGATCAGATCTTGAAACGATGAGATTAGAACTGGCACAAACACGACAAGATTTGGAAAAGACAAGTCGAATATTCAGCGGAGAAGAATCAGTCACTCAGCCAATACTTCGTCCTGCTGTCCATGAGGGACCAACAGGACCTATTGATAATAGACCACCAGATAATCGGCCTGATGGAAGACCAGATGGACACACCAAACCACATCACAAGAAGTACAGCGTTCGTAGAAGAGTTACTGCAGCGGTTGCTTCAATTGCGATTGGTTTGGGTCTTATGAGCGGAGGGGTTATTGATTTTCTCAAAAAACCAGCAGGAAATTCTGTTGTTAAAGGTGGTGAAAAAGATTTATTGAGTACCATCAAGCAAGCATTTGGCCCAAATAAACCAGATGCTTCAATACCATCTCCCAAACCTTCCCCAGATGCGTCGCCTTCAGCCAAAAAATCAGCTCATAAACCCTCCCATCCTTCATCATCACCTGATACAAAACCTAGCACATCTGCTGTTGCGCCGTTGCCTAGCGTAAGTCAAATGCCTCAACCGACTGAAACACCTTCTCCAACAGACACATCCTCACCAGTTGCAACACCAGATGCCCCAACAGCATCTGCTTCTCCATCACCATCAGAATCTCCGACTGCATAGAAAGAGTTCTTTCCTAATCCTTACATAATTTTGTTTATTTTCTTATTGTTCTGTTCTAGGATATAACTATGTTACAGAAAAGAAGAGGATTTGCATCAATGAGTAGAGATAAACAGCGAATGATTGCAAGTAAAGGTGGAAAAGCTGCTCACAAAAAAGGCACAGCACATACTTGGACATCTGATGAAGCACGTGCAGCAGGAAGAAAAGGCGGAAAAGCACGACAGAAGGTACAGATTTAATAGTACAATAATTCCGAAAAGATTTTACTCGTTTATGCTAAACGAGTATTTTTACGTGTATAATAGAGAAATTCTTATGGAAGGCAATAGTAATATTTTAGAACAGATTAATAAGGCAGCATTAAAATTACTCGCTGCACAAAAACTTGATAAGCTTTGTGCCGTAATCGTTGAAGAAGGCAAAAAGCTCGTCGGCGCAGAATATGGGTCAATTTTTTTATTTGGTACCAATAAAAATAAGTTGGA
This sequence comes from Candidatus Methylomirabilota bacterium, assembly GCA_035644155.1. GTDB lineage: Bacteria > Patescibacteriota > Microgenomatia > Levybacterales > UBA12049 > DATIGJ01. Next base: position 20,667 of record DASQPC010000095.1, on the reverse strand, counting down.
ACCTATTTACAGTTCTTCACCTATTCTTAATAAGCCCAAAATAAAAAGGAAAGGTTATACCGATAAAGCCTTTGTTACTGGTGCTGTTACGATACTACAAAGTACTGAGATAAAAAAAGTTTATCCAGAAGTGAAGCCGCTTGGAATAAATTCCATTGTCTTACTTCCGTTATCATACAAATCCGAATCAATAGGTGTCCTTGCAATGCATTCTTTAAAAAATGAATATTTTACCAATAGACAATTACATATTCTCAAACTCTATGCCTCTATGGCATGTTTGGCAATTACCAAAACAAAAATGTATGATGAAACCAAAATTGCCCTAGAGGTGCGTGATCGATTTATTTCGCTCGCATCACATGAATTACGCACGCCCCTCACTTCAATCAATGGTTATATCCAACTGCTTTATGGTAAGCTTTCGCAAAAAGATACCATTGAATCTCGTTGGGTGGAAGAGTTGTATAGTGAAAGCATTCGTCTGACAAATTTAGTCAAAGATCTTTTGGATATTAATCGTATCAAGCAAGGGCAGCTTGCATTTACGCTCAGTGAGGTAGATATGAAAGATATTATCGAGAAAGTCATCAAACAATATCGCTCCTACAATCCAGACAAAAAAATTATCTTTGAAGATAATTTATCCGGCAAACCATATAAAGTAATTGGTGACTTTGATAGATTACGTGAAATGGTATCCGCTCTTTTAAGTAACGCAGTAAAATTTTCAGCACCCTATACGACTATCTTGATTTCAATCAAAGCAAAATCTCGTTTTATTCGTATGCGCATTCAAGATTATGGCAAAGGAATACCAAAGCAAGATCTGGAGCGGATTTTTGAAGGTTTTTCCAGATCAAAACAAATTCCGGATAAAGATGGGATAGGTCTAGGACTTCTCTTGGCGCAGCATGTGGTGAGTTATCATCGGGGGAAGATTACGATTACCTCAAAGGAACAAAAAGGAACAACAGTAGATGTCGAACTACCTTGGGTGAAGCTTTAAATTATTCTTTAATCACATAGCCAAAGCCGCGAACGGAGTGAATGAGGGGTTTGGGATATCCTGAGTCAATTTTTTTGCGAAGATAACCTATGTACACATCCACCACTCGTGTCTCCACATCTGAAGAATACAACCAAATACGTGAAAGAATCATATCTCGAGTCAAAATTCTGCCTTTGTTACTCATAAGATATTGTAATAATTTAAATTCTTGTGGTGTTAACTGAATCATTTTGCCATGTCTTTTGACTTCCATGGTTTTGCTATCAAGTTCAAGATCGCCAACTTGCATAATTGATTCTGTGCCGCCTTGTTTGCGAAGTCTTGCTTTGATTCTTGCGAGAAATTCGTCAGCGATAAAAGGTTTGGTGATATAATCATCAGCCCCAAGATTCAATCCTTGGACAATATCGGTTACAGAATCTTTTGCTGTGAGAATAATAATAGGAAGATCTTTATTTTTCTTTCGTACTTCCTGACAAACAGCCTCTCCACTCATTGTTGGCAAACCAAGATCTAAAACAATCATATCCGGCTGAGTTTTTTTCAAATATTCTAAAGCAGCGATACCATCGGAGGCAACATTCACGGCATAACCATTATCAAGAAGTAGTTCTTTGAGGTATTTTTGAAGGCCCTTATCGTCTTCAACAATGAGGATCATCGGTGTCATATGGCTGATTATATCACAATATTGCCACTTACTAGTGCTAGAACCAATGCTCTTACTTTTTTATTACTTGTTATTAATAGGAATTTATCAAATAATCAGCATACTACCAGTAGTTTTTGTTCGCTAATATTACTACTTGCATTTTTAGCAACAAGAAGATACTATAGGCAAAATGAAAATTCTTTATTTACATATGTTTCCATTATGGGGTAACGGCAGCGGAGTTTTTCTTCGAGAGCTAGCAGCCAAACTCCAGAACCACCATGAAATAGCAATTGTTGCACCTGAAAAGAGAATGCTTGCTGGAGTCAAACAGTATAAGGTGAATGCTCCGCAAGATGGTGTTTTTGTCGGCCATCCAGAGCTACCTGGTGCTAAACGTTTTGCAGATATGTCTGGACGAGAACTTGGTGAAATTTATACAACCTATTTATGGACTGCGGTTCGAGCCGTCTATGATTTCAAGCCTGATGTTATTCATGTATTTCATACAGCATTTTTACCAAGTATTGCTTTAATACTGAAATCTCTTTTTGGAACTCGCTACATTATTACTACACATGGTAGTGACTTAAACTATCTTGAAAAAGATAAGCGATTTCTTAAGCCTTTAAAAGAAGCAAGTAAACAAGCACGATTTATTACAGCAAATAGTGATTTTACCAAGAATTGGTACTTACGAATGTGTGGAGAAGACCTCCGTCAGAAAACAACCGTTATTTATGGAGGAGTAAATCTTGCGCCATACAAAAGGGATCCGCAAAAGATTGAAATTATTAATAAAAAATATAACCTCTCAGATAAAAAGGTTGTTCTTTTTACTGGGCGTTTAACCAGACATAAAGGAGTTATTCATTTGGTCCGAGCAGCCAAAAATATTAAGGGAACAGTGCTTATTGTTGGAGATGGTCCAGAAAAGCAAGCTATTCAAGCAGAAATAAAAGAAAGAAATCTTACCAATGTTATTCTTGCCGGATACATTAATTCAAGCGATCCACTCTATCATGCATATTATGAACGGGCAGATGTGTATGTCGCGCCAAGTACATGGGAAGAACCGCTGGGGTTGACGATTATTGAGGCAATGGCAGGTCATACGCCTGTGGTTGCTAGCCGAAAAGGAGGAATTGTCTCAATTATTACCAATAATGTGAATGGATTTCTTGTACCACCACGCAATAGCGCAGTAATTGCAGCGCAGGTAAACATATTATTAGAAAATGACAAGCTGCGGGAGCGAATTGCTACAGTTGCATACAACACAATTATTGAAAAATTTAGTTGGGATAAAATTGCGAGAAGGTTTGAAAAGCTGTATGAAGAAACAGCAGGCAAGCGAATCAAGCCAACTACTACTCCATTTAACTCTTTCTTCAATTGGTTTCTTGCAAAGCGATAATTTACTACGGGTCTCTTCACAGCTCTTCAGAGTATGTATTTTGTTGTCAAAAGAGAAATATGTTGTGTATAATGATGTTGCTACAGTATAGATAAAAAGCTGATCAAGCAAAAGTAGATTCAATGAAGATTGCTATAAACTCAATTATTAGTCGGCCAGTTAGCCCAGTTACCTTTGGTGGAACAGAAGGGTTTACGTACATTCTAGTTGAAGAACTGAAAAGAAGGAATTATGATGTTCATTTATATGCGGCTTCCGATAGTCAGACATCCGCAATACTACACAGTGTGAATGACTCAGTTACTGCGCGAGAAAAACGAATGGGTGAGTCTCTCTCTCAACCTTACTATCTTCTTCTGGCTCAGAATTTGACACTAGATTCTTCGCGATACGATATTATTCATAATAATTACTTTCATTATTATTTTTTTAGCGCTTTTACACCGTTTCTTTCTTGTCCGGTAGTCCATACGATCCATAGTGCTTTTTTTCAAGATAAAAACTGGCAAGAAATTTTAAAATCATTCCATTTGGAAAAGAACGAACATTTTGTTTTTGTTTCAGAATATGCAAGGCAGTTGGCAGGATTTAAAGAACAGTCTTCTGTCATTTACCATGGAATCGACCTAGAGAATTTTCCATATAATGAAAACGCTTCTAATGCATTTCTCTGGCTAGGACGAATGGTTCCTGAAAAAGGAGCTGCCCAAGCAGTACAAGCGGCAAAACAAAGCGGTATCTCACTTATGCTAAATACAGCACGTGATGCAAAAATTGACCTGGAATACTTTACAAAGGAAGTAGAGCCATACCTGTCCGATAAGATCCGTTTGGAAAGAAAGGATACGCTTGAGGAGAAAGTGAAACTATATCAGCAAGCAAAAGCGATGCTTTTCCCAATCACATGGGAGGAACCATTCGGTCTGGTCATGCTTGAAGCAATGAGTTGTGGGACTCCTATTATTGGTTATGCTAGAGGGTCGGTCCCTGAGATTATAAAAGATGGTGTGACAGGATTTATCGTTAATCCATCTGAGGAGAAAAGAGGAAACTATATTATTCAAAAAACCGGCATTGAAGGACTCAAAGAAGCTATAGAAAGAATTAACAATTTATCTGCTGAGGAGTATCATCTTATGCGAAAAAATTCCAGAAAGCATGTAGAAGATAATTTTGCTGTTGGACGTATGATAAAGGAGTACGAACAACTATATAAACGACTCATTGCACAAGAACATGAAAAACATGAATACTAATTTTCATTGGAAAGATGCGATTATCTATCAAATCTATCCTAGAAGTTTTCAAGACAGTAATGGTGATGGCATAGGAGATTTAAACGGCATAACTAAACGGATAAATTATCTTAAAAGTAATAGCTTATCTTCACTTGGCGTTGACGCGATTTGGCTTTCTCCTTTCTATCCATCCCCTATGAAAGATGGGGGCTATGATATTAGTAATTATTGTAATGTGGATCCACAGTTTGGAACGCTTGATGACTTTGATCGTCTCCTAACAGAAGCTCACAATCACGAATTACGAGTTATTATCGATTTTATTCCTAACCATACCTCAAATGAACATGAGTGGTTCAAGGAGTCGCGCAGTTCAAAGAATAATCCGAAACGTGATTGGTATATCTGGCGTGATGGCAAAATTGATGGGTCGCCTCCAAATAATTGGATTTCAGTTTTTGGAGGCCCTGCATGGTTATTCGATAAAAAAACTGAACAATATTATCTCCATAGTTTTGCTAAAGAACAACCAGATCTGAACTGGGAAAATCCTCAGGTTAAAAAGACCATGTATGATGTCATACGTTTTTGGCTAAGGCGTGGAGTAGACGGAATACGAGTTGATGCATTTAATCAAGTTTTAAAAGATTATTCTTTTGCCGATGATCCGGTGAATCCACTTTATAAAGAAGGGAAAGATGATCCTTATAATAGACTCTTACATACTCATTCAAAAGATGTTGCGGGAAAACTGTATACTCTTAAAGAAATATGTAACGTCATGGATGAATTTGAACAAAAATTGCTTATTACCGAAGCATATTTAGAAATTGAGGATTTACTTCATTACTACAAAGTCGGTCAGAAAGAGACACTTTCTCCATTTAATTTTTTTATGTTGAGAAAACCTTGGAAAGCTTCAATCTATAAAGATTTCCTTAAAACATATGAGAAAGATCGACAAGTTCATGATATAGGTAATTTTGTACTGAGTAACCATGATAATCCCAGAATAGCTTCTCGAATTGGACGAAATGCAGCAAGAGTAGCATCTGTATTACTCTTTACACTTCGAGGAATCCCTTTTATCTATTATGGCGATGAATTGGGAATGAAAGATGGAGAAATTCCTTCTGAATATGCTCAAGATCCAAAGGAGATCAATAATCCTGGAAAAGGATTAAGTCGAGATCCGGCGCGTACTCCGATGCAGTGGGATCGTAAACCGAATGCTGGTTTTTCAACGGGAAAACCCTGGCTTCCTGTTGTTTCTGATTTCATGATATATAATGTGAAAAATGAGCAAAATGATCAAGACTCCTTTCTTTCCTTGTATAAAACATTGATTGCTATTAGAAAAGCATCACCAGCATTAAGGAGAGGATCCTATTTGGCAATAGAAGGAACTGAGGATAATATCCTTACTTTTTTACGAGAAGAAGCGGGTGAAAAAATAGTAGTTGTACTTAATTTTTCCAGCGAAGAGAAACAGATTTCGTTACCTTTCGGCAAAAGTGAGATTCTTTATCATTTAGAGAAAAAAGATAAGAGTAGGATAGTTTCATTAAAAACAGTAGATATAGGAGGAAATGATGCTTATATTTTACGACTTTTCTAACAGTATGATTTTATGAACATTACAGTTCAGCTTGACATACCTTTTTTAAAGGTATATTCTTACAATAGGTAATAAATTGTGAAAAATTTATTTCGAATTTATTTTCAGAGGAGGTTTTATTTAGCTTCATGCTTTCTGCTCAAAAAGCTGAGTCTAACGATTTAGTTAACCATACAGAAGAACAAAAATTTTATTTCGACACCGTAATAGTTTTCGGTCAGGGTCCTATAAAGCCGATACTCCTTGTTGAAGAATTAACGTATAAGCAACAACAAGCTTTAGCATTATACAATCAAGATTCCTTAAACAATCCCGAACCAGATTTTTGGCTCATGCAGCAACCCCGTTATCTCTCCCAACTTTTAAAAATAGAACAAGATAAAACACTTTCACGAAGCGAAAAAAAATCCCTAAAAGAACAAACAGTACAAAAATGGCAACATATTGGATGGTTTGCACTCAAGAGAATGGGCAGGCAAAATGGTCTAGCAGCAGGATATGCGCTGTATAAAGGATTAACAAAAGAAGTTATTGTGTCGGGTGGTCGTACAATTAGTCCATCAGCAAGAAATTATCTACCAAAAGAACGTTTAAACAATTGGCCTTCAGAAGCAGAGCTTATGGCAGAAATTATAAAAACCTACTACGGTGATTTATATCAAAAGAAATTTGGGAAACATATTAGCGAGGTTATTAAAATTGAAAATGCTTCAACCAATACACTTGAAAATTTTGTTTATACGATTAATGCATACCCACAACTGTTATCTCATACAGTAAAGATTGGTTTTATTAGTGCTGGGCATCATATGAGAAGAATTCGTCTCTTAGCAAAAATTTTTGATATTCCTCTTCCAGAAAAGTATGAATTACCTGCGCAAGAACTTTTGAAACATGCAGATGAAATTGCCAATGAGGAAATTATTGACGTCTCCAATTGTGCTGACGTAAAGCTCCAATCAACTCGAGAAGAGCGCTGGATTAGAGGACTCAATGACCCACAATATATTACCTATTGGTTGGGTTATATTGCGGAAGTAAAGCAACAATGTGTTTTGCAAAAAACATTGGATCGTTTGCAAGATACCGTTTGGGAAAAAGCAGCAGCAAGTGCATGTAAAAAAGTAGGAATTTCTCTTGAGGAATTTAGTGGAGAAAATATTGCTCAGCTTGCCAAAAACAAACCAGAAAAATATGCATCATTTGTGAGAGCTTTGCAACAACTAAAAAAACCCGAATACAGAACTCTTCCTCCTCATTTATTATAATCCAAGAAATCAGAGAGTGAAAATAAATCAAAAATCAAGATAAAAAAGAACATGATATAATTGTTCTTAGGTTATTTATGGAAAGTTCAGAATATATTCCCCAACGCAAAAATTCTTTAATTGTTTTTGGGCAAGGTCCAGTCGTTGACTCAGAAACAAAAATCAAAGCGATAGATAATAAAACAGAAAAAGGAAAAGAAACTGTACACTTTTGGGGGAAAGGTTTGGTAGATGCTGCGGCAATTCTTCATAAGAATAATACGGTTGGGAAAATTATTGTTTTAGGTGGAAAGACGGGAGGAGAAGTATACGACTCAGAAGCAGAATTGGTAGCCAAGGGATTAACAGAACAAGGAATTTCTCAATCAGAAATTGCTCAAGAGACGAGATCGACTAATACACTAGAAAATTTAGTGAATGTTTGTAATGATTTTCTTGACAAACCAGGAGAAGCAGAGCAAGCAGTTGATATACTTGGTGCTCCATATCATATGACGCGGATGAAGCTATTGATGAAACTTTTTGCGATTCCTTATAACAATGTTTTTGCATCTGATGAAGTTGTACGCGCTGCTGCACGAGGTGACAAAAAAGCTGATGAATGGGATCATAAGGAGCTTTCGGAAATTGAAAGAAGATTAGATATCAATGCAGCAGGAAGATTGCCCGTTTCAGATGCTGACAAAATGATACCAGGATATTATGACGCAAAAGAAGGAGAAGAACGAAAAACGATATTACGAAGAGTACAAGAAGAAGAAGTTTGGATGCGAGCAATGATGGAAATTCCGGAATATTCTCTGAAATACTTTGCTCAAATCAAAAATGATAAAAAGTTGGGGGAAATTTTAGAAAACGTTGAAGAACTATTTCCAGGAGAGTTAGTAAAACAGGGTATTATACCAAGTGATACGTATGATACAATTCGAGAGAAGCTTGCGAAAATTGAGCGAAAAATGCCCGATAGAGAGCGTTGGATTGAAGAACATGCAAAAACTGGTTTGTCTGACGCACTCCAAGAGAAAATAATGATATTTATACGCAAGTAAATTAACCAATGAAAATATTACTCGTTTCAACACTCAAACGCAAAGTAGCTCCTGACATGACAGCCTCGCGAAGCCGAATTATTTATGAACTGGCCAAAGGATTACTCGCAAAAGGTCATGATGTTACCATTTTGGGAACGGGAGATAGCGTCGTTCCTGGGGCAAAAGTGATTGGTCTTCTTCCAAAATCTTTTACAGAATTACCAGCATTTGAAAATCCTTTTTATGCAGAGACAAGTTATCTTGTACAATTGGCTAAAAAAATTGAAGAAATTGCTCCGAATTTTGATATGATTCATAATCATACATTCCCCGAATTTATTAATTTATTTGCTGCAGAGCAAATCAAGACACCGATGGTGACAACAGTTCATGCCCAAGCAACGCTGGAGCTTGATCAAGTACTCAGTCTTTTTCCAAAAACACATCTTGTTGCTATTTCTAATGCTCATAAAACAGGTTTTAAAAAAGCAAAGCTAGAAAGGATTGTTTACAATGGTATTGATACCAAACTCTATGCATATTCAGAAAAAAAAGATGATTATCTTCTCTGGATTGGAAGACTTTCAAAAGCAAAAACTGATGATGGCAGTTTTATGGACCCAAAAGGGATTCGATGGGCGATTCAATTGGCAGAGCAAACAGGAAATCGACTTTTGCTCTCTGGCAATGTTGAAGATAAAGCATTTTTCGAACAAGATGTTAAACCTCACTTGAGTGAAAAAATCCGATGGATTGGCGAGTTATCATCTGAACAGCCATTGTCAAAAGAAAAAGTTGCAGAACTAATGCAAAAGGCAAAAGCATTCCTGATGACAGTTAATTGGCCAGAACCTTTTGGACTGGTGATGGCTGAGGCGATGAGTTGTGGGACGCCGGTTATTGGTTTTGATCGAGGTGCAGTTGGCGAAATTGTTGTTGATGGTAAGACAGGATTTGTTGTTGCTCCTCAAGAAGGAATTGAAGGACTTAAGAAAGCTGTTTCACAACTAGGTACGATTAAGCCCAGTGATTGCCGTAAACATGTTGAGGAACAGTTTAGTATTGAACGGATGGTTTCTGCATACGAAACAGCTTATAAAGAAATTATCGCAAAACAGAGCGATTAAGGTCACAATGCAAAGCTTGGAAGAAAAAATTATATTCCTCTATCCTCAGAGTTCCACGCAAGTGTATCAAAAGCTGCAAAAAATTCTTCAAGCATTTGGCTCTTCATTAAAAGCTAGCAATGGCAAAGCAAAAAGAGCTACCTTTACAGAAAAAGATGCTGTACTGATAACCTATGCAGATCATGTTTCAGAAAAAGGACAAAAGACACTTCAGACAATGCGCAAATTTCTCGATACTTTTGCAAAAGACTTGTTCAATAAAATTCATTTTTTACCATTTTACCCGTATAGTTCTGATGATGGATTCTCAGTTATTGATTACTACACAATAAAAGATGAGTTTGGAACCTGGCAAGATATAGAAACAATACATAAAGATTTTCTTTTAATGTTTGATTTTGTTGCCAATCATGTTTCAAGTCAGAGTGAGTGGTTTGAGAAATTTTTACAAGGTGATGATCACTATGCGAATTATTTTGTTGCATATGATGAACCAATTGACACAAGCTTGGTCTATCGTCCACGGACAACGCCTCTTTTAACACATTACAAAACAAAACAAGGAGAAAAATATATCTGGACGACGTTTTCTGAGGATCAAATTGATTTACAATGGAACAATCCTGAGGTCTTTTTGGAGCTCACTAAAATTTTATTATTTTACATCACACAAGGCGCTGACACAGTAAGACTGGATGCAGTAAATTATCTCTGGAAAGATCCCAAAACCTCCTCAGTTAATTTACCCCAAACCCATATGCTTGTCAAAATATTTCGTCAAATACTTGAAGAATATGCTCCGCATGTTTGGCTAATTCCTGAATCCAATACTCGCCAGACAATTAATGCATCATATTTTGGTAATGGTCAAGATGAAGCCCACCTTATCTATAATTTTACCCTAGCACCATTATTGCTGTATTCTTTTATTGAGGAAGATTCTACAAAATTATCTTCGTGGGTTTCATCACTTGTCTATCCTAAACATGCAACTTTTTTTAATGTGACAGCAACGCATGATGGCATAGGCCTGCAACCTGTCAAAGATATTTTAACAGAAGAAGAGATACAAAAGCTCATTGCTTATGTTGTGAGTAATGGATGTAAGATCAGTTATCATACAGTTTCAGGTGGTACTAAAGAGCCATACGAAATTAATGGCGTTTATAAAAGTGTCTTAGGAAATGACGAAAAATTTCTCGCAAGCCAAGCTATCCAACTCGCGCTTCGTGGCGTACCGGGGATATATCTGAACAGTTTTATCGGTGAAGAAAATTGGGAGGAAGGTGTCACTTTGCATAATGCTAATCGTGCTATTAACAGAAGAAAGTTTGCTTATCAAATACTTAAAACAGAACTTACCGATTCCCTCTCAGCAAAGTACAAAATTTATGCAGCATACCAACACTTACTAACACTAAGACAAAACGAGCCACTTTTTAGTCCTCACGTACATCAAGAGGTGGTGCTCATAGATCCACACATTTTTGCTCTAAAAAGAATAAAAGGTAATACGAGTCTTTTAGCTCTTACAAATATGTCACATCGTGTTTTACCTCTTCATAATCTTTCACATATCATGCAAAAATCAATTGGTACCGATATACTCACACAAAGATTGGTCGATTTGACAAGAGTTTTTATGCTACAGCCATACCAAACTCTGTGGCTCAAATCTAGTTAACACTTGACAATCAATGCGTAATCCTTGAAGATAAATATAAGAGTTATTTATTCTGTCCATGGATTCCAATAATACAAATAATGATACTGACCAAACTGCGTCTTCTCCATCTCCGGCACCATCTGTTGGTGCGGGGAATCCACCGCCTGTTTCAGAAAATCCATCGTCACAGCCGCCATCAGTAAATCCTCTAGAAATGTCTCCTCAATTATCCAAACCTGATATGTTCTCAAATCCAGCAGCATCACATGGTATTCCTCAACCAACAGCGCCTATGTCGTCAGAGCAAACGCCTACAAATATTCCTTTACCAACAGCACCATTAGCACAATCTTCTTCTCGTAAAGGAGCTCCGATGATTTTAATCATTATTCTTTTAGTATTTTCTTTTTTCTGTGGGTTACTTATTGCGGCTTGGTATTTCCAAACACAATTACAGAAAGATACAACTCCTAAACAAGCAACACAAACTCCTGCTATCTCATCAAAGACAATTGTGATTGGCACTGACGCAACATTTCCACCTATGGAATATACAAATAAAGAAGGTGGACTTGTTGGGTATGATATTGATTTGGGATATCGCATTGCAAATGAACTCGGCGCAAAAGTAGAATTTAAAAATATTCGTTGGGATGACTTATTTAAAGCGCTTAATAATAAGCAAGTTGCTATGATTATTTCCTCAGTTACGATTACTGACGAGCGGAAAAAGCTTTATGATTTTTCAGATAGTTATCTCAATGCTGGACAGGTAGTAATTACCTCAAAAGAGAATACAACTATTACGTCTGTCGAAAGCTTGAAAGGCAAAAAAATTGCCGTACAGCATGGAACGACAAACGAGCAAGAAGCGCTTAAACATACTTCTCCCAATCTGGTGATTCAATATCCTGATTTTGTTCAGGCGACCAAAGCACTTGTTGATGGGAAGGTTGATGCTATTTTGTCTGATCTTCCCGGGGCAAAAGGAATAGTCACGACAAATCCAACATTAAAGATCGCGACGGATCCATTTACCAATGAATACTATGGTGTAGTTTTTCGTAAAGGTGATCCAAATATTAAAAAGATTAATGATATTCTCACGTTGCTACAGACAAAAGGCGTCTTAACAGATTTGAAACAAAAATGGTTAGATTGAGGGAAAAAGAATGAATGAAATTAACAATTCGTATCAAATTACTCATAGGATTTACACTACTACTGATTCTGTCCTCGCTCATTCAAGCGTTTACCTTTAATATTACCAAACAATATATTACCTCTCAAATTGATAATCTGCAGATAGATCAAGCCAAAAGAGGAGCAAGTGAAGTACAGAACTTTTTTACTACCTTAAGTCTTGATAGTTTTGGATTGGCACAGCTTTTTGGTAAAAGCAGTCAGCCTCTGAGTATTGTAGATCAAGCAAATGTTTCTGCTGTTGCAAATTATATTATTGAAAATAAAAGTTATATCAAAAAAATCTCTATTCTTTCTCCGCTTGGAAAAGAACAGATGAGATTTGATGCTTTAGGTCCAATTCCCAAAGAAAAACTCAGTTACGAAGTATTTAGTAGTCCTTTCAAATCCGCAGCCGCAGGTACGACGGCGATATCAAAGGTCTATTTTATTGATAATCAACTTGGTCCCTACATCGATATGTACTCGCCAGTTTTTTCGCGTGATAACAAGGTAATTGGTGTTATCAAAATGCAGATAAGTTTGGATAAGCTTCAAGAGAGTATTGCAGCTATCAAACTTGGTAATAATGGCTATCTGTACGTTGTCGATAATGAAGGGAGACTTATTGTCCACCATACAGCATCATTTGTTGCTAAGCGACCTGAACTTTCTGGACGAAAAATTATTGCAGATGCATTGCACACGATTACCATAACAGAAAATGATGAAAATTATACTAATGAAAATAATGTCCCAGTTGTTGCAAAAGCGATTAAAATTCCAGGTTACGATTGGGTAGTTATTTTTGAACAGCCTGTCGTTGAAGCATTTGGTTTTTTGACATTTATTCGTGATATTTTTCTTATTACGCTTATTGGTTCATTAGTTGTCTTGTTGTTAATTTCTTTGTTTCTCAGCGAAAATCTCACTCGGCCAATCAGAAAATTACAAAAAGCCGCGCAGCTTCTCGAACAAGGTCAACTGAATGCAAATATTGCTATCAATAGTGGCGATGAAATCGAGACACTTTCTCATGCATTTGCGGATATGGTTAATCAATTGTTGCAAAGAGAGAATCTTCTGCGTCAAGAAAAACAAGAAACAGAAATTATTTTACAGTCGCTAACTGACGGGGTAGTCGCGCTTGATCAACAGGGAAGAATTATTGCGTTTAATAAAGCCGCAGAAAAAGTTACTGGATTTGCGTCGACAGAAGTTGTGGGGGAAAATGTTGATACTATTTTGCACTTTTATGAAAGCCAACAAATTATTTCATTTTTTGTATACAGTCAGCAAACAGAGGCAATGGCTCAAAAGTTCAAAGAAAAAGGATTACATCTGAGCAACAAAGATGGACAAAAGGTAAGTCTGGCATTAACTATTAGGCCTGTGTTATTTGGAGAACAAAGAAATGGTTTTATTATCGCTTTCCACGATTTAAGCAAAGAGCAAGAACTTGAAGAAATGAAACTTGACTTTGTCTCTATGGCAGCACATGAATTACGAACACCACTCACAGCAATTCGTGGCTATGCTTCGCTTCTGCAAATACAAAATGCAAAAGATCTTGATGCTTCTGGGAAAGAATTTATCAAACGATTAGTCGTCAGTAGTGAAAATCTTGGGAATCTTATTGAAAATCTTTTGAGTGTATCTCGCATCGAACGAAGTATCTTTAGTATTGATGCCAGGCCAATTGATTTGACAACGACTATTAAAAACGTTGTTGATAATGTAAGGCCACAAGCAACGACCAAAAAGCAAACAATTACACTTCTTGTTCCTAGTGATCTGCCTGTCGTTTTTGCTGATGCATTTCGTATTGGACAAGTAATTCTGAATTTCGTTGCAAATGCCGTAAACTATACACAGGTTGGAGGAAGTATTACCGTAAAAGCTGAGAAGAAGGAAGATTATCTACAAATTTCTGTGATAGATACAGGACGAGGAGTACCCAAAGAAGCGTTACAAAAACTCTTTACCAAATTCTTCCGCGTTTCTGGAAGCCTCGAACAAGGTTCAAAAGGAACAGGTCTTGGACTTTATATCTCTAAATCTATTATAGAAATGCATAAAGGAAAAATTTGGGTTGAAAGCGAATTAGGAAAAGGATCAACATTTGCTTTTTCTCTTCCGATTGCCAAACCACAAGATATAACAGCATATGAACAAAAACGTACACTAATAGGCCAAAATGGACAAGGTCTTCTTGGAAAATAATCAGGAATTGAGAGAATTGTTAGGCGAATTATTTTTATAAGAAAATAGTAAGAATTATCAAAAATTGTCGTAATTCGGTTGACACAAAGCGCTAAATTGTTTACCATATAAGTATCTCAGTTCATATCTGTTTATATCCCGCAGATAGTTAGTGAATTTATTCATCAAAAAAATAGACAATAGATTACCTCAGATCTTTAGAAAAGTATTTTATTTGAAAGGAGGTGAGCATATGATAAAGAAAATAAGTTTAGTATCAGGGCTTTTTGCTCTTTCAACATTCGCGGCAGTAAGTGTTGCTTTTGCGCAGACGGCTACACCGACTAACAGTCCAACGCCAACAACGGTAACAGCAAGCGTGACACCAAGTCCGACAACAACAGTTCCAAGTGCTGCGCCCGCAACAGGTCGTGCTCAGTAACTGAGATGATCATATGATATGAAAACAGGATGCGTTTCTTGATAACATTAACGCATCTTGTTGTATAGACAAATATGAAAAAACTATTTTTTATATTGCTCATTTTTTTATTTGGTGTTGGAGTAACTATTTTTAGTAAGTATCCTTCTCAAATTCAGCAGAAAGTTCTTCCTACTCCTACTCAAGCAGCTGTATTACCTTCTCCAACAATAACTTCAATACAGACAGTTGCTTTATCCGGTCAAACACTCTCTATCCCCAAAATTAATGTTTCTGCTTCTATAGAATCTGTCGGTATGGATAGTCAAGGACGGATGGATATTCCCAAAAATGCAGATGACGCTGCTTGGTATAATTTGGGAGTAAAGCCTGGAGAGAAGGGGAATGCGGTCATTGATGGACATTATGATAAAGCCTCAGGAGCACCGGCTGTTTTTTATAATCTCACCAAGCTGCATGCAGGAGACATGATTATCATACGTGATAGACAAAGTAAACAGTATACATTTGCAGTCGTACGCATTCAAAATTATCCTTACGATAATTTTCCTCTGCAAGAAGTCTTTGGTCAATCAACCCAACCAATGCTTAATCTTATTACCTGTGAAGGAACATGGAATAAAACAACCAAGAATTATTCACATAGAACAGTTGTCTTTGCAAAACTGGTACAATAAAGATATATGGGAGCTGTAAAGAAAAAAATTCTAATTGCTGAGGACGATGAAGCAATCTTTGAAGTTATTAAAGGCATTCTTGAAGGCGAAGGATATATAATTATTGCTCCACGAAAAGAGCAGATGATTCACAAGATCGTTGGAGAAGAATTACCTGATTTAATTTTGCTTGATATCTGGCTTTCAGGTCAAGATGGTGGAAAAATAGCCAAAGAACTTAAATCCAAGCAAGAGACACAAAGTATTCCTGTTATTATGATGTCTGCCAATAATGAGACAGAAAAAATTGCTCAAGCAGCCGGCGCAAATGGCTTTTTACTTAAGCCTTTTACTATTGATGAATTGTTATCAATAGTAAAAACGAACACAAATATTATAAGTCATTGACAATTAGCACCCTGTATGATAGATTGCTAATAGTTTAAAAATAAATGGAAAAAATAGTACCAATAATCCCAATTAGAGATGGCATCATCTTCCCAAGTACCGATTCAGTTCTTACTTTTGGGAGACCAAAAAGTTTAGCTGCTTTAGAATCAGCATTCCAACAGGAAAGAATTGTCTGTTTCGTTTTACAAAAAAATGCCAGACTTAACGATCCAAGTACAGAAGATTTGTATAGCATCGGTACCCTCTCTCGTATTGAGCGTATGATCCGTACAGATGGTGAAATTAATGCGCAAGTCAAAGGTCTCAGCCGTGTCAAAATTATTGGTTTTGAAAAACATGATTCATATTTTATGGCACGAGTTGTTGAGATTCCAGAAATTGTTGATGACTCAGAAGAAATCAAAGCACTCTGCAATCATCTGACGAATGAATTCCGTAAAGCAATGAATTTTGGAAAATCTGCTGACTTTTTGCTCTTTATGAATATTATGTCTGAGAATTCTCCTTCAGAACTTTCAGATTTGATTGCTTCTGCTTTAGAACTTAAGCCACAAGAAAGACAGGAACTTTTGGAAATGACCGATGTTAAACTTCGTTTGCAAACACTCACAGAACTTTTGGCAAAAGAAATCAAAATTCTTGAACTTGAAAGGCGTATTGCATCAAAAACTCAAGAGCGTTTTGAAAAAGGCGCAAGAGAAGCAATGCTTCGAGAAAGACTTCGAACGATTGAAGAAGAACTTGGAGAAAAAGAAGGAGGAGATTCCGAAACCAAAATCCTTCTCAAAAAAATAAAAGACGCAAAAATGCCTGAAGAGGTTGAGGAGAAAGCCAAAAAAGAATTGGGCAAACTCCAAAACATGAATCAATTCAATCCAGAGGCAGGTTATATCCGTAATTATTTAGATCTTATTGTCAGCCTTCCTTGGAGTAGTGAGAGTCGCGATAACGCTGTGATCAAAACAGCTGAGAGAATTTTGGATGAAGATCATTATGGTTTGCAAAAAGCGAAAGAACGTATTGTTGAATATTTGGCAGTACACAAACTTTCAGGAAGAATGAAAGGTCCAATTCTTTGTTTTGTCGGCCCGCCCGGTGTAGGAAAAACTTCAATTGGTAAATCAATTGCTAGATCATTGGGTCGAAAATTTGTCCGGGTATCACTTGGTGGTATTAGAGACGAGGCAGAAATTCGAGGGCACAGGCGAACATATGTTGGCGCGCTTCCAGGACGAATTATTCAAGGCATTAAAGATGCTGGCACCAAAAATCCTGTCTTTATGCTTGATGAGATTGATAAAGTTGGTTCAGATTTCCGAGGTGATCCCTCATCTGCACTTTTGGAAGCACTCGATCCTGAACAAAATGGTCAGTTTTCAGATCATTATCTAGAGGTTCCATTTGATCTTTCAAATGTGATGTTTATCACAACGGCAAATGTCTTAGATACCATTCCCCCAGCGCTTCGTGATCGTTTGGAGATTATTCATTTTGCAGGATACACACATGATGAAAAATTTAGAATTGCTCGAGATTTCCTTATTAAAAAGCAACTCGATAATCACGGCTTGAGTGATAAAAATGTTGAGATCGATGACCAAGCCTTACAATTTACCATCCAACATTATACAAGAGAAGCGGGAGTCAGAAATTTTGAACGCAAAATCGCAACGGTTTTTCGTAAAGTAGCTAAAAAAGTCGCGGAAGGAGAAAAGGAAAAAATTGTTGTCAAAGCAACAGATGTGCCGAAATACCTTGGTCCTATCAAGTTCCTCGCAACAATGATTGAGAAAAAGGATGAAGTCGGTATGTCTACAGGTCTTGCCTGGACAGAAGCTGGTGGAGATATTTTGTTTATTGAAGTTGCTTTAATGCCGGGACGTGGCCAACTTATTCTTACCGGTCAACTTGGTGATGTGATGAAAGAATCTTGCCAAGCTGCTATGTCCTACATCAGAGCAAAAGCAACCAAATTAGGGCTTCCAGAAAAGTTTTATCAAAAGATTGACGTTCATGTCCATGTTCCAGAGGGCGCAGTACCAAAAGACGGTCCATCAG
Organism: Candidatus Methylomirabilota bacterium; assembly: GCA_035644155.1. Classification (GTDB taxonomy): domain Bacteria; phylum Patescibacteriota; class Microgenomatia; order Levybacterales; family UBA12049; genus DATIGJ01. Next base: position 2,687 of record DASQPC010000095.1, on the reverse strand, counting down.
CAGGAAGTGCCATCACAACAGCAATTGTTTCTGCGCTTACCAAAATTCCAGTCGATCGAAAAACCGGTATGACGGGTGAAGTAACGCTTCGTGGAAGAGTTCTGGAAATCGGTGGTGTCAAGGAAAAAGTTATTGCAGCACACCGAGCAGGGCTTAAGACCATTCTCTTGCCAAAGGAAAACAAAAAAGATTTGGAAGATGTTCCACAAGAAGTATTGAAGGACTTAAAATTCAAATTCGTCTCGCACATGGATGAAGTCTTGGAGCTTGCCTTGAAAAAGCCATTGCCAAAATTAAAGACTCAAAAGGGTGAAAAAAAAGAAAAAGAAGTTGAACAAACCGGAATGAGAGTTCCTCTTCACGCCCCACAGCCGTATTAAATCGATTTTATTTCTTTAAGAAACGATGTTTAGGAGGTGCTTCAACAATAACGCCATTTTTAATAACAATAAGATCTTTTGTCAAACTGCCAATCTGACGAGTCTCTATTTCAGAATCTTCAGGGATAACAGCAAAACGTATCCCATGTGGATCAAAAGTCTTTGTAACAATATCCAATGTTTCCTCTGGTGTTCTGCAAGCTGTGGTCGCGTTTGGAAGAAGCGAATCAATAACATGGTAAGGAGGCTGTCCATCCTCAGGAGCTACGGCAACAATATGTGATTCGGGATAAGATTTTACTTTTCCATAGATTAGAACTGCCTTTACCGTAAGTTTTGATTGTTCAAGAAGATTTGGAATGACTTCTTTTGGTAATTTTCCAGATGCGACAACAGGATATCGTTGCAATCCAGCAAAACTTTCTTCAAGCTGTTGCGCTCCTACAGTATCGGATTTTTGAAAATCGAGCGGATATCCCGTTAAAGCCCCAACAACAACTTTATGACAAAATCCTGTTGGCCCACCAGGTACTTTTCCTGTTTGTTCATACATTCTGTGTAATGTCTTCTCTAAATTTGTTTTGAGTGTTTCGTATCTCATATGAGCTAATTATAGAGAAATAGCTTGCGGATTTCAAGCTATAGGACTATTTGTGGATTTTAGTTGGTTAAATTTTGGAGTCTAGTAATAAATCTTTTTATATTTTTCTGTTAAATAATCAACAAAATAGTCAGGATTCAGGTCTTCATGGGTTGCTTTTTTTAGCAGCTCATGTGGCAAATACAGGCTCCCATATTGGTGCATCATATCGTCAAGCCACGCATGTATCTTTGTAAGCCGTCCATTTGCAAGTTCCTCATCAACCGCAATATCTTTTTTCATGCTTGCCCACAATTGTGCGCCATAGAGATTTCCCAAAGCATAGGAAGGAAAATAACCAAACTCACCATACGCCCAATGCACATCCTGCAAAATTCCTTCACTATCAGTTGGTAGAACAATACCAAAATATTTTTTACATTTTGCGCGCCATATCTCAGGTGCGTCTTCAGGCTTGATTTTGCCATTGAGTAATTCATTCTCCATTTCAAAACGCAAAATAATATGTAATGTATATGTGACTTCATCTGCTTCAATACGAATAAAACTTGGTTGAACGATATGAAACAATCGAATCAATTCTTTTTCTGTTGTTTGATACAGTTGGTCAGGAAAGAATCCTTGGAAAACAGGCATCAAAAAACGCAAAAAATGTGGATTCTTGCCAACCATATTTTCCCAAAATCTCGATAATGCTTCATGAATACCCAAAGATACGCCGCCTTCAAGTGGTGTCTCTGCGTATTGAGGATTTATTCCTTGTTCATAGAGTGCGTGTCCTGTTTCATGCATATAGGCGCTAAAGGAAGAACGGAAATCAATTTCCGAAAATGCTGAGGTGATACGAATATCTGATCGATCGAGTGTGGTTGTAAAAGGATGTGGGGAGACATCGACTCTGCCTGCCTGAAAATCAAACCCCATCTTTTGCATCGCCAACGTGCCAAGTTTTTTCTGATCAGGAATAGAGTAGTGATAATTAGTATCAAAGAGCTCACTTTTTGTAGAATATGTTTTACTCTTTTGAATATTTTTGACAAGTTTTACCAAATCGGGTTTGATCTTATCAAATACTTTTTGACACGTAGCAGCAGTCAGTCCTGGTTCGTGCTGATCAAGAAGGACATCATAAGGATTATCTTTGTAACCAATATGTTTTGCTATAAGTTGATCGATTGCAATGAGGTCTTTAAATACAGGAAGAAAAGTTTGGAAAGTATTATTTTGTTTTGCTTCTTTCCAAAGCATAAATGCTTGAGAGGTAAGTTTTTCTTTTTGCGCGATAATCTCAGGCGGAACATTGAAATAATATTTTCCTGCGTAGTTAAGATTGCGGACAATTGCGCGTTCTTCAAGGTTTAAATCAGTTACTACATTTGCTTTCTCGATATTCTTTCGAAAATCTTTATTAAGCCACAGTTTGGTGATTTGTTTTGCAAGATATTCTGATTGTTGTGATCTTCCTTCAACTGCTTTTGGCGGCAAATTAACATTAAGATCCCAATCAAGCACTGCATGTATTTTCCCAAGAAGAGATATCTCTTTATAGTGAGTGAGAATGTTTTTGATAAGAGGATTGGCAATCTTCATGACGTTTAGTTAGTATATCATAGTATAGTAATATACAGAAAATAATACTTGCAAAGCTTACTTTTCCTTGTAATACTAATGACATGGCGAAGAAAAAGGTAAAGAAATCTTTTAAG
>DASQPC010000094.1:0-6470 GCA_035644155.1 Candidatus Methylomirabilota bacterium | reverse complement strand
ACTTGACAACTCTGCAATTATTGTGTTATCCTAGAGCATGCTTCTGCCCTCACAGTAACAGTTCGTTTTACGGTTGTTCATACTTCGAACAAGTAAATATCTATGAAATTAAAACCATCAATAGTATCTGTTATTTTACCTGTTTATAACGCAGGCAAATATCTCCCCGAATGCTTGGAAAGCCTCAAAAACCAGACCTATCAAGATATCCACGTTATTGCAATCGATGACTACTCAAAGGACAATTCTTTTAGTCTTTTGAAAAAATTCCAAAAAGAATTTAAAAAAGTTGAAATACAAAGAAATAAGAAACGTTATGGCTTAGCAACCTGTTATAACCGAGCCCTGAAACGGGCCCAAGGACAGTTTGTTGCATTCATGAGTCCGCATGATATCAACGGGCTCAATCGTTTCAAACGCCAAGTGAATTTTCTTCTGAAAAATCCCAAAGCTGTCGCAGTAGGCACGCAATATACTAGTATTGATAACAATAATAAAAGACTTGAACGCAGCAATCTGCCTGAGGAACATGAAGTGATTTATGAAAACTTGATTCAAGGAGAATCTTTCCACCCTGAGACAGTCATGATCAATCGGGAACGCCTGCCAAAGGATCTGCTTTATTTTAAAACCAACAAATATCCTTTTGTGTTTACTGAAGTGTTCTTAAAATTCTTTCAATATGGCATTGTCGCAAACATTACTCATTCGTTATATTACCACCGTGAAGGAATCAAACGCTACGGACGAAGAGCCTCAAAAGTTAAACAAATGACCTCGATGATGAAATTATGGCTTACCAGCAAAACATATAATGATGCTCGTCCATCATTTCGCACCTTTTTTCCTCAACTTGTCAAAGGTATCTAGCCTCCAAATTGTCTTTTTATACTGAGCTTTATCCTTTGAATTTTTACATCCCCAAGTTATCCACATCTTTTTGAATAAATAAATTACATTGATTTGACAACCTTTTCTCAGATATAAAAACTATAAGCTTATGTGTTTTTTGTGAAGAAAATATTATAGGTTGACAGACGTAGAAAGATATGTTATATTTTCGCTAGGCTATGAAATTACTTACCTCGCTTGGACAGCTTCGGACGAAATCAGAACCACTTTTCAGTGGAGAGAATGGCAAAACAATTGCAGAATATCAACGGGAACTTTTAATCAAAACAGGCAGAACACAATTTGAAAAGTTGAAAGATTTGGGACTTACTATCCCAGTTCAACTTGTATAAAGTTCTGCTTTGCAGAAAAAAAGAGCATCGCTTTCGTTACGCAAATATAAGTTCAGGTACGATAAGCAATGCTCTTAGGGTAAATGGCAATTAGTCCTTCAGGCAGGAATAAAACTAAGTGCCGACAATAAAAATACACTAAATGTCATAATTTTGTCAAGAAAAATACTCGAGGCAAAAATATATTTTTCTTCCTGTCAGATCAATATATTTCATGCAACCGTTTGCAGTTTGTATGGAGATACAGTTCTTGGGCAGGGAACTGTATTTCCATAATGATTGTAAGCGGTATATAATCAGGAGTTTTTATATCTTCTTTGCAAAAAGTATTCTTCCAGAGGAGGTTTGAATAACACGGGAGACAACAACATCAAGCGATTTGCCAAGGAACTCACTACCTTGCTCCACAACAAGCATTGTGCCATCATCGAGATATCCAACACCCTGGGTTGGATCTTTGCCAAGGTGAGAAATCTTCACATGCAGAGCCTCGCCTGGTACAGCAATCACTTTCAAACAATTTGCAAGCGCATTCATATTAATGGCAACTACATTTTCAATTGTTGCTTTTTTCTCCAGATTGTAATCGCAGGTAATAACTTTTCCTTTGTGCGCCTTGGCAATTTTAATAAGTTTTTCATCAACCTGACCTTCATAGCGCTTATCTTCTTCTTCTGATAAAACCACTACTTTAATTTTTTTGGTCTTGCGGAGTTTTTCAAGAGCTTCTAAGCCTTTTCTTCCTCGCTCACGCCTCACGGTATCTTGTGAATCTGCCAGATGCTTGAGTTCGAGAAGGATACTCGGCAGAAGGACAATTATTCCATTCAGAAGCCCAAGATAAATAACATCAAAAATACGATTATCAATAATTGCCGATGTATCAAGAAAAATTGCATTCTCAATCTTCTTTGTTTTTTTTACTTTCTTTTTTTCCTTGCGAGGCCTGGTAAGCATACTTGGCAAACGAGTCATCAACGTCTTTGAAACTTCATCAGCAATAGCGCCAATCAGATTTGGTGAAAAACTCGGTATTCTTCGCTCTTCTTTTTTCTCCTCTTGCAGAGGTTCTTTTTCTAAAGATTTTATTTCTTCTTTTTTATCCATAGTCATTTTCCCAAACTTACCAAAACATCTTTAAGTGTCTTATGTGTTTTTGCTGTCATAATCTTCTTAAAACCTAATTTCTCTGCTTCTTTTGTTCTTTTTTCCAATCCATTGACCATACGTAATTCTCCTAATAATCCAACCTCTGCAATGCCAACAGTCGTTCCTAAGGCAACATTCTGCAAGCTGGAGTATACGCTTAAGCAAATCCCTAAGTCAATTGCTGGATCAGACAATTTGAGTCCTCCAGCAACGTTAACAAAGACATCCATGGTATCAAGTGGCAGTCGGCAGTGCTTTTGTAAAACAGCCAGCAGCAATTCTACACGACGAGGATCAATACCAGAAACCACGCGGCGGGGCATAGGAAGCGATGAGCGCACAGTTAATGCTTGCAACTCTACCAAGAACGCTCTTGAACCTTCAAGGGTCACTACAAGAACGCTCCCTGGCACACTTACCTTATCACTACCGGAATTAGCCAAAAAAAGCTGTTCAGGATTTTTTGCTTCCGTCATTCCTTCTTCTTCCATAAGAAAAATACCAACTTCATCAACAGGACCAAAACGATTTTTCAGACTTCGAAGAATTCGGGTTTTTGCAAATTTCTCTCCTTCCAAAAAAAGGACCGTGTCAACCATATGAGATAGCACCATTGGTCCGGCAACCATTCCCTCTTTTGTGACATGTCCTACAATGATGATTGGGATATTTAAAAGCTTCGCAATTCTCACAAACTGCAAAGCAGAATATCTTACTTGGGCAACCGAACCAGATAATCCTGAGACATTTTGTGACTCAACAGTTTGAATAGAATCAATAATAACTAAATCAGGTTTTGTTTCTTCAATTTGGCGTACTATAGCATCTGTATCAGTAATTGCAAGCAGTAACAATCCATCAGATGAGCCGAAGGATTTTTGATTCTTAATTCTCTCCGCTCGCATTTTAATCTGCTCCACAGACTCCTCACCACTGACATAGAGTACCTTATGCGAAGTCTTCTGTTGACTTTTTACAGGCCCTCGAGCCAGAGATAATGCTAGCTGTAATAACAAGGTTGACTTCCCCACTCCAGGATCTCCAGCAATCAGCATCGCTGCTCCTTTTACAATTCCTCCACCCAACACCGTATTAAATTCCTCAAATGCAGTTTGGATTCTTGATTTCTCTGTGTAGATTACCTCGGAAAGGGTCTTTGGGGTAGACAACGTGTTAGCAAGAAAACTGGCTCGCGAACCCGAAGGAGAAACAGGAAGAGATGAAATCCTTATCTCTTTCATACTGTTCCAGCTGCCACACTCTGGACATTTGCCAAGCCAACTTGGAGAATCATAACCACATTCTTGACAGACAAAGTTAACTTTCGTTTTGCTTTTCATAGTAATCTAATTATACCACCTGAGGCAAACACTCGAGAAAATAACCGGAGTTAGCTCTTTACCTGGACAGCAGCGGGACCACATTTTGCACCAAACCAATGAATTTTTTCTTTAACCATTTGCCACTGAGCAAGATATGATCCTGCAATTGTCGGAGCTTTCATCGTGAAGGTGAACGTATAATTTTCTCCAGGGACAACGCTCTTTGTCAAATAGACACGTGGACTAGATAGCCAAATCTTATTATCATTTACTGCTCCTAATCGATGTGGGTTTGTTGGATTTATGCTATCGGGATACCACGTTGTCGTTCCAGAATTTCGCATCGTGATAGATACACTTCTTGATTCTCCAACTTTGAAGTTTGTTGGAATTGTTGTATTGACACAAGACGCAAAGTCACCTGGCGTTGCTGTCGGAGCAGGAGTAGGCGTAGGTGTCGCGGTTGGTTTAGGTGTAGGGGTCGCTGTTGGTGTCGGCGTTGCTGTCGGTGTAGGAGTGGGAGTCGCGGTTGGCGTAGGTGTCGGGGTGAGCGTAGGCGTAGGTGTCGCGGTTGGTACAGAATTTACAATAACGGTAGCCGGACCACATTGCGCACCAAACCATGCAACACCCTCTTGAACCATTTGCCATTGAGCAGCATAAGTGCCAGGCGTTGTTGGTGCCTTTATCGGGAAAACGAAATTAGAACTATCACCGGGAGCAATATTTGTTACAAGCTTAGCTCTCGCGGGATCACCAGATGATTTCCATATTTTATTTGTTGTCCCCAATCGGTAAGGTTTGGTATTCATAACGCCTCCATCCAAAATATCTGGAAGCCATGTTGATGTTCCAATATTTTTGACTGTAAAGATTATTGATTTTGATTCTCCAACGACAAAGCTTGTTGGAAAGTTGGTGAAGACACACGAAGCGTTATTAACAAGAGGCCCTGAAGAAACTGGAATTGTTGTTAGTACCGGCGTCGGACTTGGAGCAGGCTCTCCGGGCAGTGACGAACCAGTTATACTAAAGTTATATGTTCCACCACACGAAGTTACCGGATCAGCATTACTATTAAAGGTATTCCCTTCGCAATAAACATTACCTGTGGTACTTGTTCCAATACCACTAGCAGTATTACTTATCTTATTATTTATCAGTGCAATGTTGGTACTCACAGAACGAATTAAAAAAGCTGGCTTATTTGGCGTGTTACTAATAGTATTATCTTCAAGAAGTACATTTTGTATAGTTTGATTCGGAGAATCTGCATACACGAGTACAGCTGGGTGATCAACAAGACCTGTTACATTTGTGATATCAACAGTATTATTGTTAACCAGAATATTATTATCTCCGCAGGTCTTCCATCCAGATTCAGCAGCAAAATAGAATCCAGCGCCAGCTGAACGATTAACAGTATTATTGGTAATGGTTATATCACGTCCACCCACAACACTTATACCCCGTCCAGCTGTCTGAACAGAGACGTTATTATATGAAATAAGAATATTATACGGAGCACTTACTGTACAATCTCCCTTATCATTATAACCAACAACTGAAATCATATCATCTCCCACATTGGTAACCGTATTACGAGCAATAGTGATATCGTGTGCACCGTTTGTGGTATGAATACCATCAGCCATAGTACTTTTAATAACATTTTCAGTTATTCGTCCGTTACTACTTCCATCGGAGAAAATGCCACTATCGGCAGCGCCATCAACCGTCACGTGGTTAATTTCATAGTTAGTCGCATGATCTACCCAAAATGCATGTTTGTTGGTCCCATTACGTACAGTTGCAATAATTTTGATCATCATATTTTTTACCGAAGGTTTATCTCCTTGGAGAGAAATCGTTGCGTTCAAAGGATCAATCGCTTGAAAAAGAGAAGTATCGCCTTCTCCCAATAACTGTACTCCATCTAAAACAAAACTGGTGTACATAAATTTCCCAGCAGGCACATATACTGTTTTCCCTTGTGCTTTGGCTACTACAATTGCATTTTTTATCGCTGCGGTATCATCAGTAGTATCATTGGGAGTTGCACCAAAATCAATAATACTCACTTGTGTATCAGCGTAGCTATTTTTCTGTTGTTGCTGGTTTGCCAGAAGGACGACAGAGGGAAGAAGCACAACCAACACCACAACATATACCCATACCCATTTGGCGTTCTTTATGTATAATAAGGCTTTTGCTGCTAGACGTTTCATGTCCTTCTTAGATTACTATATTTTAAAAACATTTTGCAAGAAGGAATTTGAAGAGTTTTATCGATACCCTATCGGCTTCTCTAACAAAACGGGGACCAAAATGATTTTGTGTTTCCTTTTATCGTGCTCCGAGACTGTCGTAGTAACTTGTTGTCCAACGCTATATGTTGTTGTTGGAGGAATTTTTTCTTTACGGATTAATCCTTCTATCTCTTGTTCTGAACCTGCCGAAGAGTCATCAAGGGTAACTGTTACGCCAGCATCATCGACCTTAGCAACAATTCCGCTCACTTTTTTATCAACAGGGAATTTTGCCATAAGTGCTTCAAATGGATCAACTGTCAGACGCTTGATAGAAAGATTCACTCGTCTACTTTCTTCATCAAATCGTGTAATAACAGCCTCTACTTTCTGCCCTACACTAAAATGTTCAGAAAGATCTCCAACCTTCTCCCATGAGGTCTCTGAGATATGAATAAACCCTTCAAGTATTGTTTCCGTACCAGGAAGAGCAAAAGAAACGAACA
>DASQPC010000093.1:0-2842 GCA_035644155.1 Candidatus Methylomirabilota bacterium | reverse complement strand
CCCCGCATTTCTGATCCCTCGAAGAGAAGAATCACGACCTGCTCCTGGTCCTTTGATAAAAATATCTGCCGACTTCAAACCTTTTTCAACAATCTTTTTAACAATTTCTTCAGCTGCAAGACTTGCCGCATAAGGAGTTGATTTTCTTGTTCCCTTAAATCCTTTTGCGCCGGCACTACTCCAACCAAGGGTATCTCCTTTGTCATTCGTAACCGTTACTAAAGTATTGTTAAATGTTGATGTCACATATACCTTGCCATGCTCGGTCACGTTATTGACTGATTTTTTCTTAACTGTCTTTTTTGTTGATTTTGTATTTGCTTTTGCCATATGTTTTATTTTTTATTTACCGGATGCTTTCGCTTTTGCTGCTACTTCCATCTTTGCTGCTACTTCTTTTTTGATCGCTCCAATTGTTACTCTCTTACCTCGTTTGGTACGAGCATTTGAACGAGTTCGTTGTCCATTGACTGGTAATCCTCGCGTGTGTCGTATACCTCGGTAAGTACCTGCTTCTTTCAGTCTTCTGATATTTGCTGCAATATCAGTTCGTAAGTCTCCTTCAATTTTGTATTTATCCAAAACCTGTGTCAGTCTCTTTACTTCATCCTCTGTTAAATTTTTTGCCCGTTTTGTCGCGTCAACTTCTGCTTTCTCCAAAACAGGAATAACATTACTTCTTCCAATACCATAAATGTATGTTAAAGCAATATCAACTCTTTTTTCGTCTGGTATACTTACACCTGCAATACGCATAATTTTTAACCTTGTCGTTGTTTGTGTCGTGGATTTTCACACGTCACACGAAGCACCCCTCTGCGCTTAATAATTTTACATTTCATGCATCTTTTTTTGACACTTGCTTGCACTTTCATATTCTTCCTATCTATATCGGAACATTATCCTGCCTCTTGTAAGATCATAAGGTGTCATCTCGATTTTTACCTTATCTCCAGGAAGAATTTTGATAAAATGCATTCTCATTTTTCCTGACAAATGACACAAAACGATCGTTCCATCATCGAGTTTTACTCGAAATAGTGTATTGGGCAATGCCTCAAAGACTTGTCCATCTTTCTCAAAAGAGCCTTGATGAGCCATTGGAGCATTATAGCAAACCACGCTCAAAAGAGCAACACATTTCTCATTTTTATTTAGTTAGCATCAAAGGTCCATCCTGAGTGATAGCAATTGTCCGCTCATACAAACCAGCAAGCTTGCCATCTTCTGTCTTGATTGTCCAGCCATCATCAGCCAATATAACTCCCTTACTACCCATATTATAAATGACTTCAACAGCAATTGTCATGCCTTCTTTCAGAAGAGGTGTTTTTTTGAGATCACGAGCAACATAACCTGGCACTTCAGGCTCTTCATGAAGTTCACGCCCAACACCATGTCCAATAAGGCTTCGCACTATTGCATACCCATTTCCTTCGACAATATCCTGGATTGTCTTTGAAATATGCCCAATTCGATTGCCCACAATAGCAACTTTGATTGCCTCATCAAGCGCTTTCTTGCCTATTTTTAAAAATTTTTCAATCTCATCCTCATTTTTGACTTTTGACTTTTGACTTTTGACTTGTATCGTCTCTGACATATCCGTATGAAATCCTTTATAAAAAACACCACAATCAATACCGACAACATCGCCTTCTTTGAAAAGATAGTTACCAGGAATGCCATGCACAACAACGTCATTTGTTGAAACACAAATAGTGTGGTGATAGCCTTTCACTTTTTTAAAGCCAGGCTCTCCGCCCCGTTCGCGAATCATTTTTTCCGAAAGACGATCAATCTCAATTTCAGAGACACCTGGCTTGATCTCTTTCAGCACGCCAAAAAGCACATCTGCCAAGATATGTCCTCCATGTTGCATTATTACGACTTGTTCTGGTGTTTTATAATCAATCATAGAAATAATAACTAAAGTAACTCTCGTCTTTTCAATTCTTTATGAATTGTTTGTAATGTTGCTTCCTCAGTCATGGTTGAATCATCAATAATAAAATAGCCCAATGCTTCAGGATTACTTGGCAAAGGATCTGTTTCTCGGCCTTTATCTCGAGTATCTCTCTCTCGAATTTCTGCAAGCACTTCGTCAAATGAAACAGTTCTTTCTTGTGCCTGGTATTGCTTCAGTCTTCTTTGCGCACGAGTCGAATCTGCTGCTGTGAGATAAATCTTCAAAGGAGAATCAGGAAAAACTTTCGTCCCGGTGTCGCGTCCTTCAGAGATAACGATCTTCCCTTGAAGCATGGCTTCTTTGCCAATCTGTTGTTGTTTATGAACAAGGTCTTCCCGTACCTTTGGATAGACACCAACTACCGAAGACCCCGCAGCAGGCCCTAACGCTTTAAGTTTTTCAGTCACGTCCTGACCATTGAGTAAAACAGTCTCTCCCACGAACTGAATTGTTATCTCAGGAAGAGTTGCGACAACACCACGTTCATCCTGCAAATCAATACCTTTTTCTAAACAATACAATGCAACAGCACGATACATTGCGCCGGTATAAAGATAAAGTCCGTTGAGATCTTTGGCAAGCTGAAGAGCTATTGTCCCTTTTCCTGCGGCAACTGGCCCATCAATAGCTATAGCAAATGTTTTCTTATCCATGGGCTATGCAAAGTGTATTTTCTTAAGAATCTCTGTTTGAATTTCTTCAATCGATTGTTCCCCATCTATTTCAACTAATTGATTTTTCTTTCGGTAGTAGTCAATAACAGGTTCAGTAACCATATGAAATAATTCAATCCTTTTATGAATTGCTTTTAACGTCTCATCCTCTCGAGCCTCATCATTACGAAGTGAGAGTCGCCACAATGCCTCTTTGTCA
>DASQPC010000092.1:0-16085 GCA_035644155.1 Candidatus Methylomirabilota bacterium | reverse complement strand
AAAAGTACATACTGCATTGCCATTTGGTGTATATCGCAATTCAGGATCTCGTGTTAAATTTCCTATCAGTTGTACTCTATTTAAGCTTCTGGCCATACCCTACTTAGTTCTTAATAATAAATGTCGAATAATATTCTCGTTTCGAATTAATCTTTGTTCGAAATCAGCGACCACCCCAGCCTCTGATTCAAACTGCCATCGTGTATAATTTCCTGCAATTTCTTTTTTAATAGTATAGGCAAGTGGCTTTTGTCCCCAATCATCTTCTTTGGTTATTTTTACATTTTTCAACCAACCCTTAACCGTCTCAAGTAACTTCTTACGATCTGCGTCTTTGACTGATGGTCTCATAACAACGACCAATTCATACATTCTCATAAAGGCTATTTTACCATACGAACAAACGTGAACTCAAGGGGGAAAACTTTTTTAAGGATAAACTTCTAAATGTAACCGCTCTGCAAGGAGACTTTGGTAATTATTATGCCATCCAGGATGTTCAACAAAGATAACCGTTTCTGGTTTTTTGGAAGGTTTAGTTGTCGTTATTTTATAAACATCTGCTTTTGTATGTCCAGCTCCTCGATATTGAGTAAGTTCAACAGCAACTGATTTTCCATCCGCGTCAAATCCATACAAACCACTTGTTTCATAAGGTCTAAGCATTGCCTGGTGCAAAGGTGGCATATCGTCTTGTTCAAGAAATGTATAAGTGGCACTTTGAGCAACAGGCACGTCGTATACGTTGGCAGTTCTTGTCTCCACAGCATATTGAAAACCAAAATGGTCTGAAACGGCTAATTTTGTTAAAACAGAATTACCTTCTGCTTTTAAGAGATCGTCAACCCGTTTTCCCATGCGTGGCAAATTAAATAAATTTCTATGCTTCCGGCTGCTAACCATGCCCGTCAGATCGACAACAGCTTCTGCCCCTTTAAACAGCTCCGGAGGACGAGTCTTAAAAGCCTTCACCAAATCTGCATTAGTAAACACTAATTCTTTCGCTGGTAAATAACGTTTGTATTCGGGACTAGCCATAAGAGTAAATTATAAGGCAAAATACGTTACAAAACAACCAAGACCAGCTCTAGATTGACAGAGAAAGATTTATCATATAGCATAACAAAATGGTCGAAAAAAGAGGATCATCTAACAATCCTGAAATTGTTGCAAAAAAAGAACAATTACCAAGACAGACGAGTATTGGGAAATTTTTTTCAGACGTCCATGATATAGCAGCCGCGGATGCTTTGGCCCGAACAAGACTTTGGCGGGTGGGTACTAAGATAACCGAGGAGAGAGCACAAGCCCTCTTAGAAAAAAAAGACTTTTCTGGCATCGGATCTGAAATATATCCACAAGCGCTTGCACAAACTTGTGTGAGAAACCGCATTGAACGAACACTTATCGAACAGACTGTTCAAGGAACAAATAATCTCGGCCTTTCTGAAGTAGAAAAGACAACTGTAAAAGCCCATGCGCAGCTTGGAGAACCTTTTGATAAATTATTTGTTCAGTGGCGAGAACGTATAAATAATGACCCAGAAGGAACAAAAGCACTTTTAGATAAACAACCGAATAAATATCTCTATGTTGTAGCGCAACAAACAGAAGAACCAGAGCAAACAGGAGTCAAACTCGTCCCCTATGCGACAGCATTTCCAAAACAGGTTACTGTAATAGGACAACGGCTTGACAGGTTAGTAACCGATTTGGAAGGCATCAATCCTTCCAGCCCTAGCGAAGCTGATGAAAGAGACCGTTTGGTTACCTATTATAGCGCATTGAGAGCTGGTATGACCTCTCAAGACCAAACGCAACACGAGGTTCTTTTTGACAGAGTTGATACTGTTTGGAGAGAGCTTACAGGACGTATGATACCAGTTCATATGGTAGAAGCAACCGATGATCCTCACGGTCGTCGAGTAAATCCGGAGTTGTTCCTCGGCTTTAAGGATGATCGTGAACCAGAGCTTAATAAAAAAATACAAGCACTACGAGAACCTTTGGCAACAGCAATCAATGCCATTTCTCCCTCAGCCATGCTGACAAAAGAGACAGATAGCGGCGTTTTTGTTGGTTTTGGAGCAGGAAGGAGACTGCACTTCGATCCGACAGGGCAAGCTCTTCCTAACCGGCCAGGAGTACGCCTGGAAAAAGGTGTTGGTACAATAATTAACCTTGAACAAGTAGAAAGGAATAGAGCTGGGCACGAAACATTGGTAGCCAGAGCATTTGTCGAGACACCTTCCTATGATACAGAATCACTCAATAGAGCACGTGCGCTTTTTATCGCCGGCCATGAGATAGCCCACAACGCCTTTATGGGACCAGATACCATCAAGAAGCTTGGCACCAAATATGAACTTCTTGAAGAAGTAAAATCAGACATGGCAACGTTTGCAGCTTTACCGGAATTTGTCAAAAATCCGAAAGAACAAGACATCATACTTTCAAGTCTTCTGGGAAATAGATTATTCTATTTAAAATATGGAAAACCGGCTGGACGGCTCAATTATTATCATACTGGCGTTGCTAGCTTACGCGCAATGATTGATACTGGAGTCATACAACAAGAAGGAGATAATTTTAAATTTGTCCTCAATGAGCAAACCAAAACGGCATTTTTCCAAAAAACAAAAAACGTAGCAACAGCGCTAGCAGAGGTATATAACGCTCCTGCTGGAGAAGTTGACGCTAAAGCTACAGATTTTTTGCAAAGATACGCTGGCGAACCACAAGAAGGAGAAATGATCGCGCAATTAGCAGCAAAACTATAATAGCTTAACTTCCAATCTTAAACTCCACCACATCGCCATCTTTCATTACGTACTCTTTTCCTTCAAAACGTGCCTTCCCTTTCTCTCGACTCCCCTTCCAGCCATTATTGGCAACAAAATCTTCAAACGCCACAACTTCTGCTTTGATAAATTTTTTAATAAAATCAGTATGGATCTCCCCTGCTGCTTGTTGCGCATTGATACCGTTTTTAATCGTCCATGCCCGTACTTCCTTCTCACCTGCTGTCAAAAACGAAATCAAACCAAGCGTGCCATACGCTTTTTGGATAAGTCGCTCAAGACCGGATGCTTCCAAACCAAGATCCCGAAGATATTCTTTTTGCTCTTCCTCTGACAGCGATGCGAGTTCCGATTCAATTTTGGCACAGATCACGACTATATTGTCACCTTTGTCATCTGAAATATTAGTGAGAGATCCAAAAAGTAATTTTTTGTATTGCTCTGTCACTTTTGCAATCCCTTCTGGATTATACCTATCTTCCGAAACATTTAAAACAATAATCTCTGGCTTGTTGGACAACAAAAACAAATCGCGTACACTTTCCCGCTCGTCATCTGTCAGAACAGCTTCTCGAGCAGCATTTCCTTCATTTAAGGCTGTAAACAATTTTTCTATTGCCGACTTTTTAACGGGATCTGTTTTGACAGCTTTACTTTCACGCTGTTTTTCAACCGTCTGCAAATCTGCCAAGAGTAATTCTGTTTGAATAGTTTTATAATCTTCTTCAGGACTCAGACTCCCCTCTCGTATGACATCTGTATCTTCAAATGCTCGCACAACATGACAGATGATACGCACTTCTCTGATGTGACTTAAAAATTTATTGCCAAGACCTGCGCCTTCTGATGCTCCTTTGACAAGCCCCGCGATATCAACAAATTCAATCAGCGCATTTTTTATAGGTGGCCATTTACTTTTGTCATCCTGAACTTGTTTCAGGATCTCCTCAGCAGTAATTTTTGCCAATGTGGACAAACGATTATCTGGGACTGCAACGATACCGACATTTGGCTCAATGGTTGCAAACGGATAATTTGCAGCCAAAGCCTGCTGCTTCTTGAGAAGCGCATTAAAGAGAGTGGATTTCCCCACATTAGGGAGACCTATGATGCCTACTGATAGGTTCATACCCCAACTTCTCGGTGATTTGTGGTAGTATTATATGTCCCCATACTTCTACACCGCTCCTTTCTTTAAGTATAATTTTATCAATAACATCTCTTATTGTTTTGAACTTATCAGAAAAATCCAGTTTTTTGATAACTTCAATCGCTTCATTATATAATTCCTCCTCCTCAATATCAATCGCCTCTAAAGATTTCTTCTTATCAAGTACACCTAATTGCTTTTGAAAAACTGTCTTTCTTTTCCTCGCATCTTTTATTAACTCCTGAAATTGCTCAAAATCCAACGTCCCTGTACCATACGCTTTTGCGTATCGCTTCTCCTCTTCGCTTAATTCAGCTATCTTTCCAAGCAAACGATTCTGCTCTCTTATATCTGCCTGATTATTAACTTGTATTTCCAACCACTCTTTTACGTTTGCTCGCAATGTCTCTGGATCGGTAATAAGTTTTTTTAAGTTACTCCACAATAACCCATCTAATACTGCTGCATTGACTCCTTGTGCCGTGCATTTTCTATCAGTAATAGGGAGATTGTTAATTCGAGATGAACAACGATAGTAAAAATGCCCATATTTACTTGTGCCGTCCCCTGCTCGTCTACATCCACACTGACAATAAATTAACCCTGATAATAGATAGTTGTACTTCTTATTCTTCCGAGCGTAAATTTGATTTTCTGCTAAAATCTTTTGAACATTTTCAAAAACATTTTTATCTTCAAGAAGAACAGGTACTTTTAGTGGAATCCAATCTTCTCGTGGTCTCGCTTTTCTGCTTGTCCTTTTAATCTTTTTATATTTAACTTTCTTAATTGGGTTTTTAGCAACAATAGCTTCTGATTTATTATAGAAAGCAATCCCGTTAATATAAGTTTCGCACTGTAAAAGTCCTACAACAGGACCTTTTGTCCAGAACTCACTTCTTCTTTTTCGTGGCGGAATACCCTCATCATACAATCGTTGAATAACCTTATGTAAAGAAATCCTCTCAACGCCTACCCAGTGAAAAATCTTCCGTACTACTGATGCTTCTTCTTCATTTATTTCGTAGTGTGTGGGACTTATGTCTGTTTTCTTAATATAATTGTATCCGTATAATGCGCCACCGTTGATCATTATTCCAGAGCGTGCTTTATATAATTTTCCCCTTCTCATTCTTTCTGCAATTTTTACTCTTTCGTATTCGTGGAATACTCCCTGCATTGCCTGTAATACTCGTTCTTCTGCTGTTATTGCCTTTACATCATGCAAACTTTCAAATTGGATTTCCTTGTCTCGCAATTCTTCTAAAACAATTTCCTGATGGGTGAAAATTCTTGAAATTCTCCCTCTGTCATATACATACAGAATTTGAAAATTACCAACAACCGCAGCATCTCGCATTGCATCTAGTGCAGGACGTTGTAATATTTCGCCTGTCCAGCCATCATCAATAAAAATATTTTCGGTAGGTAAAATATTGCCGTCTGCTTCAATACGAGCTTTTATCTCTGCGAGTTGAGATTCAATCGTGGCCTCGTTTTCCTGACGACCCGTCGAAACTCTTCCATATAGCCCGGAGACAAGTGGTTGTTTATTTGGCATTAAAGCTGTAGAAATTGCCATATCTAATTTTTCTCCTCCTTTTTAAGGGTATCACTCTGCCTTTTCGCAATCAAATTTTGTCTGGCAATAGTAAAAATTCTGTTATACATTGTTTTCAAACGCTGTTTACTTTCAGGTAAATCTAGGAAAATAAATTGCATGGTTAAAGGCATTATTCGCTTCATACTGATTTATCTCCCTGCAAATTGTTTTTTGTGTCTTCATAGTACTTTTCTGCAATAGTGAAAGGGTGAGGCTGTGACCCATCTGTATTTCGTTCTTTTGTTTGATACCAAGCAGTGATTTCTGATTCATCATATTTCTCATTCCAAGGATTACAGTTAGAGCATTGTGGTAAATCATTACCTATCTGCCAAAATAAGAATCGGTCACATTTGACTCTTGTAGCATCAACCCAATCACCTCCACCATTACCATTATTAACCCATAACTTTTCTTCTGATGTCTTATATGGATTCTGGCAGGTCTTCTGCCCAAATTTCAAAACTCCCAGAGTGATTAGCTTGTCTATTGCTTTTTGACCAAAATATACAGCAGGTCTTTGTTTTTTGGTAATACGATCTATGAGTTGTTTATTCCCAATGTCCGAAGCATTTATTTCTATTACTCTGATTTGCTCATTTACTGTTTCTTTTCTCCCTGCGACATTTTTATCGTTATCTATACGTTCTGGTGAAATGTCGAAGGTACTGTCAAGATCAAGTTGGGATCCCTTTTCTGCTTCTACGGCTTCATTCTCTTGCGACATGCTGTCTTCACTATTTTTTTATCCCCCTGTCGCAGATTTATAACACTATAGAATGGCACAAGTTTCCCATTGATTTCTTTATCTTCGACTTTCTCTATTTGTTTTGCGTCAATCAGTCTGGCAATATAACGCTGTATTGTTCTTTTTGAGGGTTTCTTCCCCTGAATAAAAGTATCCCAATTCTCCCAGACTTCTTTAACGGTGAAACCATTTGGGTATGCTTCGAATGTGGCAAGTAATTCAGCTAACTTCTCTTTTTCCCGCACTTCGGCAGAATTTCCTAAAACAATATAATCACCATTTATGTAATCAATCACAAGTTCGCGTGGCGTTTCCTCGAAACGTGAAAGGCAAGACAGTCTTCTTTTTGTTGTCTCTTCACTATCTTCATAACGAGTAAAATCAACTAGAATATCAACTTTTGAAGCCAACGCTCCGCTTCCTCGAGCAGCAGTCCCTTGTGTTCCTCCCGACTTACGAAAGTGATGGACAAGCAAAACGGCTATATCGTCCTCAGTAAGATAATTTAATGGCATCAACACTTGTGTTACTTCCGGTGCTTTGTTTTCATCGTTTACACTCCAAAATTCAGAGATAGTATCAATGATGACTAACCCTATTTCTTTCTCTTTACAAAATTTCTTTACCCATTCCAACCAATGTACCCAATCCATATAGCTCAATTTACTCTTTAAGGGATTGGAAAGAATATAAATTTGCGATTGCAGATTAAGTTCATCTCGTCTTGTTACCCATTGGTATTCTGATTCTTCTGTGAAGATCAAAATGTTACACGGTATTGTTCTCAATCCCAGAAATTCTGTTCCATGTTCTATAGCCTTGAGTAACAATCCAATCCATGTTGATTTTCCTGCTTTGAACAAAGCAGATATTAGAGTTTTATGTCCTCTTGCAAGAAATCCCTCCCAAATCCAAGAGACACTCAGCCTTTCAGAAGATAACTCAGAAAGAAGTTTTGGCTGTGGCATATCGTCATGCTTGCTCTGTGACACCGTTTTGTTACCATTGTTTGTCGCAGGGATATTTTCTAGCTTTGTTTCTTGCGACACTTCCCTATTACCTAAATATGTGTTTTCATTTGTCGCAGATGTTTTTTTACTTGAGATGAAATTAGTAGCTTGCCTAAAAATTCTGAGCATTGAACTATCATCAAGAGGCGGTTTGTATGTCCGATTTACTTTGGTTATTGTTTCCCACACTTCTAGTTCGTTATATTTCCGAGACAAAAGAGAATTTGCAAGGGCAAGCATATCGTCATCACGTGATCCCTGCTCAACAGCTACTGCGTCCTTGAGCTGCAACGATTCTTTCACCTCAGAGACTTGCATTTGCATTGTTTTCGCTTTTGTATAAATGTCAGGAAAGTTTTTCCAAATCATAGATTTTAATATGTTACGTTCAATCGTTGTGATTGCGCCATTTCTTTGATTCCTTCCAAAGGGAGATACATTTCTTCCAAATATAGGGGGATTTTGTAGAGCCCAGACTTACTATTGATGGAGTTTTCCAATCGCCACAGTCGTACTTTTTCATAAATTCGCATATCAAGCGTGGTAAGATTGAGTTGCTTTTTGAAATTCGAAGCAATTACCTTAAAGATTGCATGGAGATTTTCATCCGGTTCAATGCCTAATGCTTCAAAAAGCACTTGGACATGGAAACCTTTGAAACCAGAAAACCAAAGTCTGATTTCATTCTCTGGACAACCTTCTTTTATAAAAAAATCAACCAATTTTATTGTGTCATCCAGTGCAACTTGCGGATTTTCTTCACAGTCAAAATCAAATGGGAGCGCACCTCGCTGTTTTCCTAATCTGATTTCCTTATTGTCATAAGCAAAAATTGTATGGTAAACATCAAGGTGGTTATATTTTTTTCTATGCGCTTCTATCGCTTCTTCTGTATAAGAAACAATGATATTGCGTTTGAATATAGTTGGTGATATTCTTACTCCAAGTTCGATAAATAATTTTTCGTCAAAGTTGTTTGTCATAAAATTTTCCTTTCCGTTTTATTTTTTTCTGGGGAAGAGGAGCGCAAGACACTTCCCCAGACTCAACAGTTCCTCTAGGTTAATCAGGTAAAACTTTCGAAATATCCTGATACTGCACACCGTCAAGCAATTTGCCATTTATTATGAGTATTTGGCATGTTTTGCCAATCAGGTTATTCAAATCTAAACTGTCACCTGTTTTCGGTTCTTCTTTTAAGATTGCCTTCGCAGCATCGTACAATTTAGAGTTTTTCCCTGATTTGTTTCGGGTCATTTTCAGTGATGCAACCAGTGTTTTTGTCGTACCGTTGAACTCGCCCTCTGTAATGTCAAAAGCAAGTTTTACGTATGGTCCAAATTCACCAGTATTTTCTTTGATTTCTTTGACCTTTGCTTGATACAAACCTTCTGGTACTGTAATTCCGCCTTCGGTTTCTTTTACCGTTAAATTATTGATCGCCATTTTTTCGTTCACCTCCTCTACTTTTTATGACTTGCTCCACCCACTTTTTTTGGAATGGGTTAATAGAACTTAAAAAGTCTAAGAAATTTTGCACCTCACTCTGAGGTCGTTTTATAAATAAATTCAACATATCTAAAAAATCCTCCCAAATATTTCGTTAAGCTTTGAAAAAATGGCAATTTCTATTGCTTCGGAGACGTCTTTTGATATGGGGTGGTAAATTTGCAGGTTACGATTACCAACAAGTTTAGTTGGGTATGTAAGACGGTAGCCTCCCTCTATTTTTGTGTATATGCCGATTGAACTAAAATAAAATGCGTTATTGAATACAAAACTTGCAAATGCAATAAGTCCCTCTCTTGGCTTGATAGGAGTAATCTCTACCTCGGTGATTGAATAAGAAAAATTTGAAGATGATACAAGTGCATTATTATTCATAACTTTTTCGTTACATTTGCCTTTGTTGGCATTAGAGATAAGTCAAAAAAGGTGCGACAAAAGTAATCAACGAGATTGGCGGAACAAAAGGATTTAATATTCTTACTTCAAATGAAGATTCTGATAGAGTTCTCTTGCATACTTATTTGAATAAAGCGGGATACCATTTTGTTTTATAGTCGGTTTTATTTTTCCATCTTCTACCCAACGTTGTAAAGTTCTTCTTGACCTATGTAGCAGCTTAGCAAGCTGTCCAATAGTTACATATCCCTCTTTTGTATGATTACGAACAGAAAGCTCTAATTGCTTTATATGCTCTATTTTTTGAAGGAGTCCCTCTTCATAACGAAGAATCCAAGGATTGATATAAGATTTTCTAAGCGAAGAAAAGTAATGTATTTTTTCACCTTTTATTTTTCCGTCTCTCACCCAGTTCCTTAGTGTTTGATCTGAAACACCTGATATACGTGAGATGGTATCTATAAAAAGATATTCCCTACCATTGTACATATAGATTTTGTTTGAAAGGAAGCGAGAAGGACTAATGTCAGTGACAAGTTTGTCTTCACTTTGGTAATTTTCAAAAGAAACAGTTTCTTCATCTGTGATAGTAAGACTCACTCCCTGTTCAAAACTTTCAGTAAGTTTTTTTCGCAAATTTTTACTTAATGAATAATATATTTTTTCTGGAATATCAGCTACAAGCTGGTAACTGATTGGTTTATTTTCAATCGAAGTTACTATCTCCCAACAGTGTTCATGAATATATGTTTGAAATCCTTGCGCGTTTGTTTTTTTCCCTTCATGCTTCTCAATAATTGCATACAGATGGAATAATCTTCTCCACCATATTTTACTCAATTTTTGAAGAGACTCTTTATCTCCCTCACTTGCTTGCATGACAAATGAAAAATTTTTTTCGTCCGCATAATGCATAAATTTTAAAACCGGACTCTGTTTTACTTGTTTTTCTATATGCCCAAAAATTTGAATTACCTGTGCTATTTGATCGTTATAATAATCGAGCGTTAAACGAACCTGCTCTCCAATTTGCTGCGCAGTAGCTTTTAGTAATCGATACTCTTCGGGGTATAGATCAGGATTTTCTTTAACATTATGCAGCGTTGGTCTTCTTTTCTTCATAGCGCATTACATTCTTCGTTACGTGATTTTGCCCATTATATGCTTTTCTCTTCAAATTGGAAATTATTATTTTTGATTTAGAACTTCGTCATTTCGCTTTTGGAAGCCTGAATTAGCAAATATTACCAAATCCCTTTGTTTGCAGGAAGAACTTGCCTACGGGCGTGGTAGGAAGAAGGAGGGCTATGCCAAATAACAAGCAAAAACAAAAAACCTCCCATTGCCGTAGTTTTTGCTTTTCAGGCTTGAGATTTTGACAAGAAGACTCTATAACACAATTCATCATATCAATTTTTTTACCTGATTAGGAAAAGAGAACTGAGCTAATTATTAGTATGAATCGGATAAGAAGAATAACAGCAATATTTTTAGTAGACTTTTCTTTGTCTTTGATACGACTAATACGAAAAATCGCTAATTATTAAGGGTAGTCTTAAAAAAGTTTAGTTTAGAGTTATAGTTTCTGAGTGGTTCGCTGTAAAGGTAATACCACTTAAAGTTGTAGTAGAAAATCCGCTTCCGCCTGGAGGGGTACCTACAAAGTCATATGTGTAAGAAGAGTTCGTTGGGAACAAATATAATGTTGCATTTCCAGATGAATCGGTTGTTGGTCCAGTGCTTGAACTATATGTGTCGGTTCCAGTGACTCCTGTAGCACCTGTTCCGATAGTAAGGTTGTCGTTAACTACTCCACCAAAACTTGTATCTGATGCACTTACTACAACTCCACTCACAGGAGTACTTGAAGAGTCCTGTACATGAATATCAACTTTCTTAACAGGAATTGTTATATCCAAAGAATTCGTGCTTTGAGTCAAATTATAACTGTAGTCACTTAGGGTATAGTTTTGAGAAACTTTAAGAGAAAGGCTATTGCTAGATCCAGTCACATCAAGTCTATATGTTCCCGTCTGTGCAGACATTGAATAATTACCTGATGAATCAGATGTCGAGGAGGCTATTACAGTTCCACCACTTGTTTTTAGAATAACGTTTTGCCCTGAAACGGGATTTCCAAGGTAATCATATACATGACCACTAAATGTTATGGTCTGTTGCATTGACATATTTAAGGACGTATTTGAAGTAAAAGTAACATTAGATTGAGTTGTTGTTGTGTAGCTACCGCTTGGTGGTAAGGCTAAAAATGTATAAGTATATGGAGAATTTGTCCCTAATAACCAAAGTGTTGCGTTTCCAGATGAGTTGGTAGTTGGCCCAGTACTTGAGCTATAGGAATCTGTACCTGAAACTCCTGTAATACCTGTTCCTAACGTAAGATTATCATTCACCACGCCTCCAAAACTTTGGTCTGAGGCACTAATTGTTGATCCACTTATATTATTCCCTGCTGCATCTTTCAAATTAACGTCAACTTCTTTTGATGGAATAGTTATATCAGTAGATGTATTTCCCGACAGCACATAACTATAATCGCTTAACGTATAGTTTTGGGGGACATGGAGAGAAAGACTATTATTTGATCCTACAACATCAAGCCTGTAGGTACCTGTTGGTGCAGATATAGAATAGTTACCAGAAGAATCGGTCGTACTTGTTGCCAATTGCGCTCCACTTGTTGCATTCTTCAATATTACTTGTTGACCAGAAACGGCGGTACTACTCGGATCATATACATGTGCACTCAACGTTACCATCGGTTGCTGCATCGTAATTGTTATTGAATTGTCGCTAGTAAATGTAATGTTTGCGACATTTGTATTTGTGTATACACTTCCGCTAGGTTTAAGTGCTGTATAAGTGTAAGTGTAGGGAGAATCTGTCGGAAATAACCATAAAGTTGCATTTCCAGATGAGTCGGTTGTCGGACCAGTACTTGAAGTATAAGAATCAATGCCAGTTACAGGAACACTTCCTCCTCCGATTGTTAAACTATCATTAACTGTTCCTGCAAAGCCTGGATCTGATGCTTTCAGTACTACACCACTTACAGCATCTCCTAGAAAATTCTGAACATGGACGCTCACCTGTTTTACTGGAATAGTAACATCCATAGTAGTATTTGAGCTTATCGAATAAGTATTATCATACAAATTATAATTCTGTGGAAGATTTACTGAAAGAGAGTTGTTACTTTTAGATATTCTTAATGTATATGTATTCGGTTCAACTGATAAGGAATAATTACCGGAAGAATCAGTATTCTGTGTGGCTGCTGTAGCACCGAATGCAGTAGTAAGTGTAATTGTTTGATTTGCAACGGCATTTCCAAGCTCATCATATATATGACCACTTAAAGTGACTGGTGATTGAAGAGTGAGGTTTTGGGTTGTATCACTTGTAACAGTAACATTATTTATTGTTGTGATGCCATAACCGCTACCACTTGGAGGAGTTACAGCAAAAGTATAGTTATAGGGGGAATCGTTAGGAATCAAATATAATGACACATTGCCAGATGAGTCTGTCAAGGGACCTGTGCTGGAACTATAAGAATCCACCGAAGTAAATCCTGTAACCCCGCTAACACTGAGGTTATCATTCGCTGTACCTGCAAATCCAGCATCCTGTCCTCCAATCCTAGCCCCGCTGATAGGATTACTTGATGAATCTTGGACATGAATCGTAACCTTGTTAAGTGGAATAGTAATATCAAATGTAGTTGTTCCAGAAAAACTGTAATTGTAATTAGTTATGGTGTAGTTTTGTGGAACTTGAAGAGAAAGACTATTATTTGTTCCTTTTATATCTAACCTATATGTCCCACCGGACGCAGATAATGAATAACTACCTGATGAATCTGTAGTACTTGTTGCAACAGTGGTGCCACTTGAATTTTTTAAACTAACAACTTGACCTTGTACTGCATTTCCTGAATAATCGTAAACATGTCCTGAGACTGTATCAGCATAAGCAGATTTAGCAAAAACAAAACCAGAAGCAATTAAGAGGAAAAGAAGAAAATTGAAAAATAGTTTAATTTTCATGTATACCTATACAGTAGAAGAAAAACTCATCCTTTGTCAATAACCAAATAAAAATTACCCAAAAAATTGTAATAAACCTCCGTTTTACTGCCCAATTCTATAGTGTAAGGGCTGATTATTGATAATAGTAGTATAGATAATATTTATATTAGGTATTCCCGGATCAAATTGATATGCGTATTGAATTGCGGTTTTCGCCTCATCTTTATTCCCTAAACGATATTCCAAAATTCCTAAATAAAGCCATAGCCGTGCATCGGATGGATATTTTTTCTTCAGAAGGCTTTTAATAAAAGTTATTCCTTCTTTGGGATCACCGTCATTCATATAGAGAGCTGCCATATTCTCATATGTTGTGTAATTATCACCATATTTCAATGCTTGGAGATACGCTTTTTTGGCTTCTGTATAATCTCCTAGAGAAAAATTTGCGTTTCCTAAATCAGTGTAATTGAATACATAGGGAAATAATTGAATTGATTTTTCTGCATGATTTTTTGCTAGCTGATACTCTCCTCTGTCGATATAAATACGACTCAATTCATGCTCGAGTGAATACGCCTCTTTTGACACCGTAACATCGTGACTGGCAAGAGTAAAATCATCATGCCAATCAAACCCCCTCACAAAGGTTCTTATTCCTAAAAGAGATATTATGATGATTATAGTCGTAAACACGAATACGTTTTTTACGTTAACTTTAAAGACATCAAATAAAACTCCTATCATTCCAAGAAGACCTACCATAGGAAAATAAAACCATTGGTCTGTCACTGTTTGGTCAAGCGGGAGAATTTGCATATGCAGAAGCATTCCCATAAGAAACCATATAAGAAAAAAAATATAGAGAATAAAATGCTTTCGTGACTTCTTGTGCAAAACAAAAGAAAAGAAGAATAGTAACGCTAAAAAGAGAAGATCAATAATCAATGGCAAATAAAAATGCTGGAAATCAATTTGTCTATACACCCAGTGATATACAGAAGCAAGATCCCAAGGATAGAAAAATGTTTTTAAGTAAAAGAGAAACATCTCTGGTACGTTGATAAGCCGACCAACTAAGTTCAACTCTTGAATTGGCGCATTTTTTGTTACAGTAGGTGTAATTCCAAGTGCATTGAGTCGCAACAAGAAATATACGCCAAGAAATGAAAGGAAGTAACCTACCAATGGATAGATTCGCTTTCGATGATAAAGAACTATATAGAGTGGAGTTATGAAGAAAAAAAGTATGCCAGTTTCTTTTGAAAGAATGGAACAGAATAAGCAAATGCTAGAAAAAATAAGTGCCTTCTGAGATTGATAGTTTTTCACAATCCAAAGAGATAAGAGCCCAAAGAAAAGGAAAAGTACTTCCTGCGTAGCAGAAATATAATATGCTGCTTCGCTATTTATTGGATGGATAAGAAAGATTAAAGCCAAGAGAAAAGAGAGTGATATACTAAAGAAGTGCTTAAAAAGAAGAAGGAGTAACCACACATTTGCAATAAATAAAAACACTTGGAACAAATGAAACATAAAAAAATTCGGACCAAAAACAGAATAAATAGAAGAAAAGAATACGCTTTGTAATGGTCTGTAAAAACTCCCGCCTAATTTTTGTCCCGGTCCCATATAGAATAACCCTCCTGAAAAAAATTGAGGGAAATTCTGTATTGATTGAATGACAGGATTTTGGATTATTTCTGGCGGGTCATCAGCAACAAAATTATTAAAGAGACCGTAAAAAAAGAGGGTTAAACCAATAATTACTAAAAAAAGAATGGCTTTTGCTGTTGTGAGAGGAACGAAATAATCTTTCAAAGAAATCTCTTCCTCCTGCTGTTCGTGATCTGGCATAGGTATTATATATAATAGTATGATAAGCTGCTCAATTACAAGGTTTTTAGCGTCTCTTATCAACTATGAAGGACAAATAACTAGCAAACAAAATGTATCCTATTGTACTAGATAACCTCTTTTTAGCCACAGAATGAGTTTGAAATTATCTTCTTTCTCCTAGGCAGGAATTCTCCCGCCCAGAGTGAAAGAAGATGAAACCATTATTTCACCAAACTACAATCTTTCATTTCGACAATCCCCAAACTCATATCCTGCATCGTTCCTGTTACGGTAACAGATTGACCATTTGCAAGAGATGTGAGAGCTGATTTGTCATTAAAGTAACACTGAAAAGTTGTGCCAGCATAATATTGGTCATTACTTGGTTTTAATGACAGATAATAACTTCCAGCAATATCACTGCTGATATTATCAATAAATGCTGTTGTTTGAACAATCTTCCCTGTGTACTTATCCTGAGCCGCAAGTTTGTTTTTATCATATTCTCCTACTAGAGCTGTCGCATCAACAACCATCGGAGGAGTTTTTGGTGCTTGCGTTGCATTAGCTGTGCTATTGCCAGTATCAGAGGTGGTATTGCTACTGCCTCCTTTACTTCCAGCTACCCCGATTACTACAAAAAAGATAATAAGTCCAAAAATTCCAGTCAATATCGGATGCTTTCTAAACCAATTTCGTTGATCAGCTTGGCAATACGGACATTTTTTAGCTTTCGCATCAATGTCCTTCATACAAGATTTACATTTCTTTGTCATAATTTTCACCTCCTCTCACGCTTTATTACTATAAGCCAAATTATATCCTATATTAAATATACGTAGATTCTAGGTGGAAGTGCATCACTTGGTAGTTGCACGATGAAGTTTGTGCATCATCTCATACGGGGTTTTGTATTGCAAGCATTTTCTTGGAGTAGCATTAAATTTGTCTTCAAGGCTTGCAATATATGCATCAGT
>DASQPC010000091.1:0-3719 GCA_035644155.1 Candidatus Methylomirabilota bacterium | reverse complement strand
TGCGGCATCATCGGTTGAAAGCGGTTGTCGTTTTTCTACTTTATCTAATAAACTTGCTTGGCCGGCATCATCATAGTGGACAGGAGGAATGGAATTTGTGTCGGCAAGAGTAGGAGAAGGGTTGTTCTTGTTTTCGCCTGAGGAAGAAGCTTGTGACCTTGTAGGATAGGGATAGGATTGTTGTTTGGTTGTTGGTGAGGCAGTCAATGTCATACTGGCGATAACGATAACAATACAAAGCAAAATAACCGCAAAGATAATCAGAAGAATGGTACTTTTTTTATTCGTCATATTTTAGCATGAATATTTACCCCAAACAGATCGAGCGGTTGCCCAATAGCGAAAACTACAATGCTGATTTTTGTTGTATTGAATAGCATTGAGCGTTTGTACTTCCCAATTGACATCGCCTCGGTCAAGTGGACCGTTTTTTCCTGGGGAAGGTGGAGGTTGTCCGGGAGCACAGATATATTGTCCTGCGACTCTTTCTCCACTAGAACCCATTTGGTAGAGCCCCCAAGCTCCACAGGCATCAATTTTTGCTTGTTGTCCGACTGGAGCAGCCCAATCATTTGGATTATAACTACTTTCTCCAGGTGTAATGGTAAAGAACCACAAATCTGCGAATTGCGGATCTTGTTGTTTGAGGAGGGTATATTGCTTATCTTTAGTATAGCTACAAACTGGATCACCATAATTTTTGGGTAAGAGATTATTTTTTTTGATAAGATTCGCGTACTTTCCGCCACAACTATCTGCAGCTGCTGGTGGAACATATCCTTGCACAGGTATATTTGAAACGGCAGGTTTTACAGTAGCATTAGCAATATTTGCGAGATACAGATTGGCTACCGTTGCTTTCAATATGAGGGTGAAGATGCCAGTCGAGGGAGACGAAGGGTTATTCTCTTTTGTGCTCCAGGTTACAGTTTTTGTCGTTGGATCATAATGAGCAATTTGTCCAGCTGTAACATAATCAGTACCGGCTGGAATTTGATCAGTTACCGTGATATCATCAGCAGCTTGATTGTATGAGACATTTATGCCATAAGTAAGCAGATCTCCCTTGTTGGCAAAGGTCGGACCATTTTTTGTAAGAGTGAGTCCTCCCGCAGCCTTTGTTGCCTCGTCTTGTTTATGTTTAAGTACTAAAAGAAAAACCCATACAATGATTAAAAAGAACATAAGCCAAAAGAGGATACCAGCTAAAACTGGGAGAACAATGATTTTTAGTTGTGTTTTTGCGCGTTTTCTTAATAATTTGCTTGTTTCTTGGAAATTAAAATTTGTTAGATCTTTACGTAACGCATTCGCATATTTGAGTGCTTCTTCTGTCAACTTCTCGGCAATAAGAGAAGCGCCAAGTGTTTCAGGAGCTGCACCTGCGGCAGCAGCTTCTGCGCCTACTTCAGCTCCGGCTTGTGCAGCTGCTCTCCCGGCTTGCTTGCCTGCTTCCTCGGCTGCCTTTTTGCCCACTTCTTGTGCAGCTTTTTTACCAGCCTCTTTGAAAGCTTTGTTTCCTGCTTTTTGTGCTGTTTGTCTTGCAGCGTTGTTCCCAGCATTGGCTCCTCTATTTCCGGCAAATTTATTTCCTCCTTGGTTTTTGCCAAATTTTTCTTTGAGTTTCTTTGCGTCATCAAGCTCGTTTTTTGATTTGTCTGCTTCTTCGTTAGTATTTCCTCCTTCTTGCGGGGGGACAGATTGATTATCTGAAGAGCTGACATTCTGAGTTTCATCTTCAGTTAAGGGAGCTGTTGATGCTTCTGGTTTATCAAGCACGTCTTTTTTTCCATCACTCATAGTTTTATACTAGCAGAATTATTATTTTCGGGGAACCGCTGATCCAGTGGTTGGCTTAAAGCTTGAAGTTGATGAGGATGAAGAGATAATCGGTTGTGTTATTTTAGGAAGCGTTGGTGCCGCACTAGGTATAATTGTTGGCGTCTTAGCTTGTGCTTCCTCTTCTTGTTGTCTCTGGAGGATCTCTGCTGGGTTTGAAGTAATCAATTCATGTTCAAAAGGGGCTGCAAAAACCTTCATCGCAACGTGATTTTGTCCAGCAAAGAAAAGTCCTTCACCAACATCTGCTGATAATAATAATGCTTTTTCTCCTTCTGAAAGATAGAATGTTTCAGCAATCATATCTACCTCAGCGGTTCCTTGTTTGAGAAGCATTTGAATCGAGGAATTGGTTAAAACGGCCTTACCATAATCGTTTTTTAAAAAGTCTTCAACATCTTGTGTGGCTGTTGTCATCCCAAGGTAATATTTCCGAGCACGTTTGGCAATTGAGTAGACAAAAGCGGCTGAATCTTCATATTTCATCATATACCATCCTTCATCTAAGATAAGAATTCGTTTTTTGAGCGATTTTTTAACCTTTGTCCACACAAAATCCAAGATGATATGCATCGCCACAGGTCGTAATTCTTCTTCAAGGTTACGAATAGAAAAAACAGTTAAAGGATTGATGATATCAAAATTTGATTGATTATTGAAAATACCAGCAGCGCTTCCTTTAATAAATTTTTCTAATCGATAGGCAAGGTCTTTTGCTGCATTATTTTCCATGCCCAAAAGCGTTTTGTATAAGTCTTCCATAAGTGGTGGACGCTTGCGTTGCGTTGCTGGATCAGGCGTAATGCCTTTTTGCCTATAGGTTTCAATCAATGCCCGATCTAAAATGGCATCTTGTTCTGCGTTAAGTTCGCCGGTAATAATTTTAAGAAGACCATGAAGAGAGAGGATTTTCATACCTAATTCATTTTCACCTTCTTCGTAAAGTTCTGAAAGGTCAAAAGGGTTAATTTTTATCGCTGAATTTGATGAAAAGTCGACTACCTCGCCTCCCAAAGCAGGAGTAAGCCTTTCATATTCTCCTTCAGGATCAATTACGATGATTTCTGCGCCCAACATAAATTGTCTGGCAATTTCAAGTTTGATTGTATACGATTTTCCGGCTCCTGATTTTCCCAGAACTACTTCATTTGCATTTTCCAAAGAGAAACGGTCAAAAATAATCAGTGAGCCATTTTGTTCATTAACACCATACATAACTCCTTTATTTTGTGTCAGCACGGTTGACGTAAAGGGAAATGTTGACGCAAGCGATGTTGTATCCATGTTACGAGTAATGTAGAGAAGATCTTGTCCTAACGGAAGCGTGGATTTAAAGCCTTCTTCCATTTGTAGGGTGGCTGTCTTGCCCGCAAGAAGTAAGGCGCCAAGCGTTGATTGCAGTTCTTTGACTGTTTGTTGCAATCGGGGCAAGGTGATATCGGAAACAGAGATATAAAAACTAAATTGGAAGAATCGTTCAATACCTTTTGCAAGTTCTTCTTGAAGCCCCAATGCATCTTCAAGAGCAGCTGTGACTGTCGGATCTGGCGCTTTGTCATCTTTTTCATCGGCAGCAATTGTCGCTTGCATTTCTGCGATTTTCCGTTTCAGGTCACCTAAAACATCAGAAGATGAGGTAGGATAACAAAACATAGAAATATTTAACGTGTGATCATAATCAATAATCGATTGTAACCAACCTGGAGAAACGTACCGAGGGTAGCCTGCAATAAAAAGAGTTGTGTAATAGGTTTCGCCAATACGAATATAGCGAAAATCGACTTCAACAGAAGAAGGTGCAATAAGATCAATGACAGATGTAAGCCCTTTTTGCATAGTTTCAAGAGCACTTTTTGTTGCTTTTACCGAATGTGCTTGCG
>DASQPC010000090.1:0-3254 GCA_035644155.1 Candidatus Methylomirabilota bacterium | reverse complement strand
CTTTTCTTTTGAGTGTTTGAAAATCGTTTGTTACTACTTTTAAAGTCAAAACAGACAAGATTACAATTATTGATAAAAAGATGACAGTTTGGTTAATCTCATGTAGTCGAATAAAGTTGGATGGTTGAAGAAGGATTGTTGTCATTGGTGAAAGTCGCTCAACAATGATGATAAATGCAGTTAGTGAATAAAGGCTAAATAAAATATTGAGACGATTCATCAATTCTATCATACAGAAAATGTGTCGATTTTTAAATGGCTTCTGCTAAGAGAAGTTTGTGTTTATAAAATTTGAGGGACATATTTATTTAGTAGCGTTGCTGCTTCATCTACTGTTCCTGATCGTTAGATCCCATAGTTGTTTTAGCCTTAGGATTTTAGTATAATCCTCGGATGCTTGCAAAAAAGACGATATTTATCATTCCAGGTTATAAACAGAAACCTACCCAAAAAGCTTATAGGGAATACGAGTCCTAACTTGACACCTCACCATTCTTTGATACTCTTATTGATGAGCGATTATTCCAAATTGAATAAAAAATGGTGGAATTAAGTAACTCCTATTCACTCAAGATCACAATTGTATAACCTCGCAGAGTTTAAAAAAGGAAAAAGTAGTTTGGAATCGATAGAGGTTGAAGAAGTTGGAAATGTCAAAGGTAAAAGTCTCATCTGATGTGTCATTTTGGTATGGATTCTCTTTCTTGGGGGAGAAAAGGTGCTCATGTAACAGGTGTTGATTTTTCAGAGGATGCAATTGTTTTGGCTCAAAAATTAAGTAAGGAAATTAAAGTTCCTGCAAGATTTATCTGTTCTGATATTTATGAGTTGCCAAATGTTTTGCATGAGAAATTTGATATTATCTTTATGTCTTATGGTGTTTTGTGT
The DNA here is from genome assembly GCA_035644155.1 of Candidatus Methylomirabilota bacterium. Classification (GTDB taxonomy): domain Bacteria; phylum Patescibacteriota; class Microgenomatia; order Levybacterales; family UBA12049; genus DATIGJ01. The sequence goes on along the minus strand of DASQPC010000090.1, from coordinate 2,366 downwards.
TGGATTTCTAACACCAAAAAATGGACAAAACTTCTGAAACATTTCTTAAAAGATGGAGGAATATTTTATATTACCGAACTGCATCCTTTTACCAATATGCTAAGCTTTGATTTTAAATTTGATTATCGATATTTTGATAAAGGATCATTTGTTGATGATTCTTCAGGAACGTATACTGATTGGAATGCCGATATTCATGGAGAAACGTATGTCTGGTATCACACATTGAGTGAAGTGATTAATGCATTAATTCAAGAAGGACTAAAAATTGCATATGTTCATGAATTTCCTTTTACGATGTACGATCAATTTCCAGGTTTGATGAAAAAAAATAAAAAAGGACAATATGTTTTAAAAAATAGTAAAATTCAAATCCCACTTCTCTTTTCTCTGAAAGCAACAAAATAGCGAAACTACTTTTTCATATCCATTTCAAACGTATTAAAGCGGCTAAGAGCTTTCCAGAAAGGGAGAATGCCAAATAAATATCTTAAAAAAACAAGCTGCTGCAAAATCCATCCTAAAAATCCATCAAAATGAATACCATATACAAGTTCTGCAACAGCAAAGTATCCTTTGAGTGGGACAACATATCCCCAATGTCGATAGTGATATGGCTTCAATTTTTGATTACTTAGTAGCCTCAAAATATTTCCTCCTGCTGTGTGTCCTTCGTCTTCTGCTACCTGCGCCACTGTACGGGCGTGTTCTTGTGTTTTTGGATCAATATAACCGGCAATATCCCCTACCGCAAAAATATTGTCAAAACCTTGGACTTGCAAAAAATCATTGACAAGAATGCCGCCATGATCATTGATTGGCAGATTACTATCTTTAGCAAGATGATTCGGCTTTATTCCTCCTGTCCAGATAAGGATTTCATACGGATATGATTTGTCATTGTCGGTCAGGACTTGTGTTTGTGTGACTTCTTTAATATGTCCGCCAAAAGCTAAGTGAACATTTGGATAATTGAGTCTTTTTTCAGCGAGTGTTGAAACATGTGTCGTAAGCTCCTTAAGCAATTTGTCACTTCCTTGGATAATGGTCAGTTCCAAACAATTTTTATCGAGTCGGTTTTGTACCGCAATACGATCTTTGTAAGAGAGTAGCTCTGCGGCTAGTTCAGTCCCTGCAAATCCCCCACCGCCGATAATAACTTGGACTTTTTTATTACATTTACCATCTTCACAGCAAAGCGTTTTAATTTTGTTTTTAATGGTTATAGCATCATCAAGCGTTTTAAAGCCGATGCTATGTTCTTGAAGCCCAGGAATGCACATATATGCAGGTTCACTGCCCAGGGCAATAATTATATAATCGTATTTCAATTCTTTTTGTTTTTTAAGGATGATGGTATTTGTCTTCGCATCAATTTGTTCAACTTCGTCTTGGATCAGTTCAATATTTTCATCAAAAATTTTATTGAGAGGGATTGCAACATTACTTTTTGGTTCTTCTGAGGTTGCCACTTCATAAAGCGATGGGGTAAATAAATGATAGGGATTGCGATCAATAAGTGTTAGGGTAAAAGGTAATGTATGGAGTTTTTTCTTAAGTTCTAATATTGCTCCAATTCCTCCAAAACCAGCGCCGATTACAATAATTTTTTTTGCATCCATAGACTATTTATAACATGAGATTTGATTGAATAAAAGGGATGAATGTGCAAGGAGTGGCTTTTCGAGGAGCATTTTAGTAGAATAGCTTCACAGATTAATTTTTGCCGAGTCGTCTAATGATATGGCGACTCGCAAGTCGGGCAGTCGAAAGGCTGACACAACGGACTCTGAAGGAGAAAGATTTTAAGAGTGAATTAAAGATTGTTAAAGGTAAGCATATTGCCGAGTCGTCTAATGGTAGGACAACGGAATCTGGATCCGTTTATTGGGGTTCGAGTCCCTGCTCGGCAGCAAATCAGCCTTTATGAAAATGTATGCGTTGGACGTTAGAACCTCTGATATAATTTCAATATGAACAAACAAGAAGTTATAAACAAAATGAAGTCTTTAAATCTTCCAAAAGGTTCGTACATTGTCTATGGATCAGCCCCCTTTGTTATCCATGGGATAAGGGAAGTCAATGATATTGATATGTATGTAACAAAAGAAATATTTGAAGATCTAAAAAAGAAAGGCTGGAAAAAGGTATATAAAGGACTAAAAGATGAGCCTCTTACATATGATATTTTTGAAGCTCATGATACTTGGGAATTTAGTCCTTACTCCCCAACGCTTCCGGATTTACTTTCAAGAGCAACTGAGGTTGAAGGTATCACTTTTGCTTCCCTGATAGATGTTAAGAAATGGAAACAAGGATCAGGAAGACCCAAAGATATTGTCGATCTAAAACTAATTGATGACTAT
>DASQPC010000089.1:0-2444 GCA_035644155.1 Candidatus Methylomirabilota bacterium | reverse complement strand
GTAATCAAAGTTTCTCACGAGAGGTCTAGCTAAGGCATAAAGTTCATCCACGATGGAATCTCCATACTCTTTTTTCAGATTTTCAGCGAAGTGGGGAGTCATGCCATTTCGGAACATGTTACACGTGTAACACTGAGGTCGGCAATTACGCTCATCATAACGTGTGGCCAGGTAGTACCTGGAAACAAAGTGGCCATTCTGGAGTTTCTTCCAGTGATTGGTGTAAGGGCATGTGAAACAAGTGACATTTCCTTCGGAGTCAGCATACTTCTGGCGTATAAACAGCGAAAATAGCCTGTCAGCCTCTTTTTTGAGCTTAGTAGTAGTTGGGGGTTTATTTGCTGTTTTCTTTCGTCCTTGACCCCTTTTTGAGCGTTTGCGGGTTATCATAATCTCTTCTTGAGCTTTGCAGAAAAGTCTCCAAAGAATTTTGCATGTTCAAGGAATTTTTTATCTTTTGTTTTCTCGTACATTTTCAGCGCACTTTGTATTATTTTCAGAGTGGAATTACGAATTCCTCGAATAAATATTTTCTCTTCTTTGATTATTGCCATGATTCTTCATTAGCTGGTAAATCCCATGTCTCTTCGAGAAAATGACCACCACGATAAATAAATTCTATATTTCCTGTTTGTCCACGTCGGTTGGCTTGAAGAGAAAGATTGGTCACATTTTCTATGATGACTTTTTCTCCTTCTCGATGAGTTTTACGCCAAATGAGCATAGTAAGATCTGATTCCTGTGCCATGGCGCTGGAACCTTTTATATTTTCAATATCAGGATTTTGATCACTGCGAACCTTAGTTAGATGTCCCATAAGAAAAATAAGAACATCCCACTTTACGGCTAAACTATGAATTGTCCGAGAAATACGCTCTAAGCGACTTGCTTCTGTATCATCCTTACCACGCTCAGCATCGGACAAAAATCCAATGTGATCAATGAAAACAACTTTGGAATCAAATTTAGCTTTAGCTTCTACTATTTTCGTTTCAATCCATTCAAGATTAGGTCGTTCATTTTTGCGCGGTGTAAAGAAAAGAGGATATTCTCCCGTCTTTGAATGAAATTTACGCAAAAGATCTATTGCTCTTTCCTCAAAAGAAAGCCATAAAGGATTTTGTTCTCTGAAACGAACAGATAATTCCATACAGAAGCTTGTTTTCCCGTGTTTAGTGATTCCAGTAAGGAATATATTTTCACCAGTAACAAATCCTTCCATTTTTATATCTAAATCTTTGAATCCTGAGAAGAATTTTTCTTTTATCGGAGTATTTTTGATTTCTTCGAGTAACTCAGTCGTAGAAATAACACGGTCATCGCCTTCATATTGGGCAGCAATTGATTGTAATCGTAAGAGCTGTTGGTCTTGCTGAAGTGAATTCTCATTATTACGTATTTCTTTTTCAAGGCTATTAAGTAAGGCTTTGGTATCCATATCAGCCTTTTCGGTCAAAACTACTAAGAACAGCACCCCAGTCCATACCATTTTCGCGGTAGAAATCTTGAGACCAAAGAGCATTAGCCCGCTCTTTAAGTCGCGCGGGAGATATTTCGGTCTTCTTTGCTATCGAAAGATGTTTGTACTGCTTCGCCCGGTTGGGTATGGGTGCTCCAGTTAACTTGGAAAGCCATGAACATAGGAGGTTGTATTGGACTCTGCTGTCTTCTTTGGAAGTTTGCTGTTTGGGTTTTTCTTCTGAGATAATAAATACCGCTTTAGCGGTTATTTCACTTACAGAATTACTTACAGAATTACCAATGCTAGAGGTGCCTTTTTTATCCTTATTTAAAGCCATATTTTTAGAGGCATTTTGCCGTCTTGATAGGCGTTGGTGCCTATCTATGATAGGCGTTGGTGCCGACCTCAGATAGGCGTTGGTGCCTATCATAGGCACAATCGATCTTGTTTTAGGGCCTCGTGTAACTTGAATCAAACCTAAATTTTCTAAATCTTTAACCCCTTGTGATGCAGTATCTTTATGGGCACCAATTTTTTCAGCAATCCATTCATTTGAAGCCCAACAAGGATTATTGTTTATGAAGAATCCATTTAAAACAGCAAGAACACGCCATCTAGCGGGAACATTCAAATCCTCAATAAACTTTTGAGGCATTGAATAAACACTGGATTCATATTTCATACTCAAACTCTATTTAAGCAGCGCACCGAGCTGGAGCAAAGTACGCCGCCGAAATAATTTTTGAGTCTCCAGCTCATATATAATTACAATATCATGGAAAAAAGATGGCCTTGTAACGCCATTATTTGGGAAAAGTGGATAACTTTAGTTGAGCACATTTGATGCAATAATCTTTTCTGTCATTTAACGAAATTCGGCAGTTCATAAATGTATAAGCGATCTCACAAACTGAACAAAAACCCCAACTTCTAGGATTCTTTTTTGGCATGCTCTTTGAGCGCGGTACGCGCAGCGGTAAGT
>DASQPC010000088.1:0-25787 GCA_035644155.1 Candidatus Methylomirabilota bacterium | reverse complement strand
GCAAACCGTGGCTTAAAAATGTGATTGCCTAATATTATTTTTTATTTTCCAGTGATCTCCATAAATACCAACAAGCGGTTGAACGATACGGTCTCCAGTTTTCAGAAAGTTTGAGCATTTCCGCCCGATCGGTAATCCCATACAGGCGTTCAATTGCCCGACGAAGACCCAAATCACCAATTGAAAAAATATCCGGACGATTGAGCGTAAAAATCAAAATCATTTCAGCAGTCCACTGCCCAACTCCTTTAATCTTGGTTAATTCGATAATAACTTCTTCATCTGTCATTGCAGTTATTTTTTTGTGATCCAGCAATCTTTCTTGAAAAGCCTTCGCAATAGCTTTGATATATGAGATTTTGCCATAAGAAATTCCGGCTGTTCTCAATGCTTCATCTTTCATGGCAAGAATAACTGATGGTTTCGGAAATTCTTTTGATGCAAAAAGATTTTTAAATCTCATAAAAATCGTATCTGCTGCTTTGATTGATAATTGTTGCGAGATAACTGATTCAATAAGTTCTCTCAGAAGGAATTTACTCCGATCTTCAAAAACAGGTGCTGGATATTGTTTTATTAATTTTTTTAATATTGGATCTGTAAACATATTATTTTCTCTTAAACATCCTGTGTAGTTGGTCAATCGCAATAATTATTTTTGTTGGTCTGCCATGTGGGCATGTTGCATTATTGTTTGTTTGCTCCAATTTTTCAAGTAGCTCTTTTGCTTGTTTTTTTGTTAATGACTCTCCTGCTTTGATTGCCGCTCGACAAGCAAGATACGCAATCATTTTTTGACTCAAACTATCAATTGTTTTAAAAGATTTTTTTTGCATAAGATCTTCAAGAAGTTCTGTAAATAATATTTCAGGATTTCTATCCTGAAATACAAGCGGCATGGCATGCAAAAGAAAACTATTATCTTTAAACGATTCAATCACAAAACCAAGTTTTTCTAATTGAGGAAGATATTCATGAAGCAGTTCTCTTTCAGAAAAACTTAGATCAAAGAGTTTTGGTGTTGATAAATGATATTGTGGTAATTCTTTTTTTTGTTTGAGAAATGCTTCCATAAATTGTTCATAGAGAATTCGTTCATGTGCGCCATGTTGATCGATAAGAGCAATGCCGTATTTTGTTTGTGTCAAAAGATAGAGATTGTGAAATTGGACAGGATTTGTGGTGGCAATTTTGTCATGAGCGCGAATATCCCATGGAATCTGATTTTCCTTCAAAAGTCTCCCAGCAAAAGAATTGGTGATTTTATCAGACAGCGCAAGCCCTTTTTCTTCACGCAAATAATAAGTAATATTTTTTTCAGTGAGCGTCTGCGAGACAGCAGCATGCACACTATCATAAACCATTTTCGCATCGACAAATCGGACTTCTTCTTTTCGAGGATGCACATTGACATCAACATATTCATAAGGAAGTGAGACAAACAAAATAAAAATAGGATGAGTTTTTGATGCAAGTAAATTACCATAGGCATCTTTTACTGCAAGAGAAATAAATTTGTCACTCACTTTTCGTTGATTAATATAAATGAATTGTTTTTGATTACTTGTTGTTGTCAGTTGTGGTTTGGCAATAAAGCCAGAAATATTCAATGCGCCTTTTTCATAGTTAACCGGCAAAAGAGAAAAAAAAATTGTTGTTCCCAAAAGAAGCTTTATCCGCTCACTGAGATTTTGTTTTTTTGGAAGATCAAAAATAATTTTTTTATTGTGTGTCAAGACAAAATGAACTGCACTATTTGCAAATGCAAAAGAGGTGATTACTGCAATAATATGTCTCAATTCTGTCCGATAACTTTTGAGAAATTTTTTTCTTCCGGGAACTGAGTGAAAAAGATCCGCAACTGTTATCGTTGTTCCACCAGGCATACCGATAGGAGAGATTTTTTTAACAACACTATCAGTTATCTCAATAGATGTCCCACTGATTGCTTTTTCTGTTTTACTTTGTATTGTCACATTACTAATTGCTGCAATGCTTGCAAGCGCTTCCCCACGAAACCCAAATGTGTGAATATAAGAGAGTTGTTCTGCTGTTTGTAATTTGCTTGTTGTGTGAGGTTTGAAGCATTCTTCAAGATCTTCTTTATCCATACCTTCACCATTGTCGGTAACGATGATCTTTCGAAGACCGCTTTCTTCAATATGAATTGCAACCGAATCAGCTTTGGCATCCAGTGCATTTTCAATGAGTTCTTTAACTGCATAAGCTGGCCGCTCAATCACTTCTCCTGCCGCAATTTTGGCAATGACATCTTTGGGAAGATGGTGAATTTTTGTTTTGTTTGTTGATCCGACGGCAACGGTAATTGTTTTAGTCTGCATGAAGAATATCTGTTCCCTGCATTGTAAACAGTTTGAGTTTTTCTTTCAACTCGGATAATTTATTGAGGGCATCAAGTGGCGTCATTTGATGAATATCCAAATTTTCCAACTCTTTTTGAAGCAAATGAGTAACGAAATTGTCATTTCGACGAACATCGTGAGGAGAAATCCTTTTGGAATCTCTCGCTTCACTCGAGATGACAAATTTTGATGATTCTAAATGTCTGGACTCTAATTCTTTTAATATCTCATTTGCGCGTTTTATAACCGGTTCTGGAATTCCTGCAAGCTTTGCAACGGCTACACCAAAACTATGAGAAGCACCACCTGGCAAAATCGTATGCAGAAAAATTGGTTCACCCCGCTCATCAGCAACAGCCATATGAAAGTTTTTAATTTGTTTTGGATACTGCTCCTCCAAAACTTGCAGCTCATGATAGTGTGTTGCAAACAATGTTTTTGGTGGCATTTTATTGTTGGTTACCAAATATTCTGCAACTGCCCAGGCAATACTAATCCCATCATATGTACTCGTCCCTCTTCCAATTTCATCCATAATAATCAAACTATTTTTGGTCGCATGATGTAGGATATGCGCTGTTTCAACCATCTCAACCATAAACGTTGAAAGTCCTGACGTAATCACATCAGATGCGCCGCTTCGAACAAAAATCTGATCAACAATACTTAAATGTGCTTTTTGCGCCGGAACAAAACTTCCCATTTGATTCATAAGGACAATCACTGCGACTTGTCTAATAAAAACCGATTTGCCTGCCATATTGGGACCGGTGATAAGAAGGAGTTGCTGATTAATATTGTCCAACGCAACATCATTTGGGACAAATTGTTTGTCTTCCAACAATGTCTCAACCACCGGATGACGACCAGATTTGATGTGCATTTCGCCTGAATATAATAATTTTGCTCTGACATAATTGTTTTTTTCAGCAATATGAGCAAACGTTACCAAACAATCCAATATCGCAATTGTCTCCGCTGCGTTTTGCAAAATATTGATTTGTCCAAGAATTTGTTGTAATGTCTCTTGAAACAATTGGTATTCAAGATCGTTAATCCTTTGTTCTGCTGTCAAAATAATTTCCTCTTGTTCTTTAAGCTCCGGCGTGACGAATCGTTCACCATTGACGAGGGTTTGTTTGCGTATATATTCTTTTGGAACAAACGACAAATTTGTTTTACTTACTTCAATATAAAATCCAAATACTTGATTAAAACGAACTTTTAGAGAAGATATTCCTGTTCGTTCTCTTTCTTTTCGTTCAAGTTCCAAAAGCCAATCTTTACTTCCTGAAACAATTTTTGAAAGTCTATCAAGTTCTTTATTAATTCCTTTTTGAATAATGCCTCCTTCGCGAATACTAATCGGCGGCTCAGGAACAATTGTTTTTTCTATTAAAAAAATGAGTGCAGCAAGTGATGGTTCAATCTTTTCAATCAATTCTAAGATTAAATCTGATTTAACATTTTCCAGTAATCGTTTAATTACAACTATCGTTTCCAAAGAGGATTTTAAATTCACCAGATCTCGTCCGTTGCCAAGACCAACTGAAAGCCGCGACATGAGTCTTTCAACATCGCTGACTTCTTGCATTTTCTCTCGAAGTGTTTGACGAAGGCTTCTCTGTTGTAAAAAATATGCAACCGCATCGTGACGTTTAGCAATTGCGTCTTTATCAACTAACGGATGTTTCATCCATTGTTTAAGAAGTCTTCCTCCCATTGCAGTGATTGTTTGATCCATCACAGCAAGAAGTGTTCCTTTACTATCATGTTCACGAATGGTTGAGAAAAGCTCAAGATTGAGTATTGTTGAACGATCTAAAAGAAGTGAATCTGATGAAGAGAGTGCTATGACTTTTTTGATATGGTGAACTGTCCCTTTTTGTGTTTCCTGCAAATAACCAAGAAGTGCTGCGCAACTTTTAAGAGCAAGCTGTTTATCTGCAATACCAAATCCCGCGAGTGTTGCAACACCAAAATGTGCTTTGAGGATTGAAGACGCATTATGCGCCAAACTTTCCCATTTTTGAAACGAAAAAATATTAATATCCTTTTCAGTTTTTAGCAATCGCAGAAGATTTGGATTGTTATACAATTTTTCGGAAAGAATACATTCTGTCGGATGAATACGAGCCAATTCATCTATGATTGTTTGTTCGATATTGTTTGTCTCAATTTGTGTCGTTGCAAAGTAACCAGTTGATATATCAGCAATGGTAAAAGCTATCTGTTGTCCCTCAATCGTAAGACTAATAATATAATTATTTTCTTTTTTTGCAAGATATTTTTCATCAAGCACAGTTCCTGGTGTCACAATGCGTACAACATCCCGCTCCACTAATCCTTTTTTATTTGGTGGAGAAAGTTGTTCGCAGATTGCGACTTTGTAACCTGCCTTTACCAATTTTGACAGATACGCATCAACCGCGTGATATGGGACACCTGCCATCGGAATTCTTCCATTCTTGCCATTTGATTTGCCAGTTAATGTAATGTTAAGTACTCGTGCACCAATATGCGCATCTTCAAGAAACAATTCATAAAAATCTCCCATGCGGTAAAAAAGCAAACAGTCTGGATAATTTTTTTTGATGGCAAAATATTGCTTCATCATTGGCGTTGAAAAATCCGGCTGCATAATACTAACCACTATAGCACGCAGTCGCAGAAAGAGTCAAAATCTTTAAGAGGCTTTTGCAGAATATGTTCTTTGAATTGCTGGCCTAAATAAATGAAGTTCTCGCACCGCCAGGATAAGCACTATAATTGTGTTGTGCAAGATAATCAATAATTTCCTTTGCTGCTTGTTTTGCTCCTCCTGCATCTTTGAGCGTTTTTCCTATCTTTTCTGCATTACGTTTATAATTCGTATTCGTGAATATTTTTTCTACTGATGTAACGAGTCGATCGTGTGTAAGCTTTTTCTTATTGAGACAAATGCCTGCTCCCAATTTTTGCACTTGTTGCGCATTAGTCAATTGCTCCTCAGTATCAGGAACTAACAATAATGGAATACCATAATACAATCCTTCATTAACACTATTCATGCCTCCATGCGTAATAAAAAGATCTACTTTTTGCAGTAAATCTAATTGGTCAACATAATCTTCAATAATAATATTCTTTGGCAGAGATGGGAAATCTTTTTTAGTAAATTTTTGCCCTAACGAAATAACAACTTGATAATTTGATTTCGCAAACGCATCAATACACATCTGAAAGAATTTTAGTTCGTCATTAAGAACTGTTCCAAGTGAAAAATAAATAATTTTTTTATGAGGAGAGAGTTGTGGTCCAAGATGTGTACTATGATATCTTTCAGCAAGTACCGGACCGACAAATTTAAATGTTTTATCAAAAATAGTAGATTTTGGATGAAAATAAGAAGAAGTTGTGACGATATTTAACGGTTCTTTGTTCATGACAACATCAAAAAGATCTGGTTGAATATCAAATTGTTTTGCAAAGCGTTTGTATTTTTTGATTGTACTAAAAATGTTATGTTTACTAAAAAAAATTTTGTGAAGAGAAGTCAAAACAATTTTTTGTGGACGAAAAAACATATGTTTGCCCAATACTTGTGTCGTTATGAAAGACACTGCTGGAATATGTAATTTATGTGCAATAAATTTCCCCCAGAATGCCACACCATCATGAACTATCAAATCAGGCTTTTCATCCATTGCTTCTTGTAATAAAATTGGGCCTCTTTCTTCAATAACATCCACAAGTGCTCTTAAAAACTTCGCAGGATTTCTACTGCTTGCTCGGTGTTCATCCGATATCACAACATGATAACTTTTAAATGTCACACCTGCCGCAACAATATATTTTTTGAATTCTTCAGTTGAATAATAGAACACACTATAACCTTGCTTTGTTAATTCACTGGCAACAGTTAAGGTTGGATTGATATGGCCAAAACCAGGCAAGCTATAAAAAATAATTTTTTTCATTTTATTAGTAACTAAAAAGAGTATCAATTAAATTGGCGAAGTAAAGCCACAATTTTCTTTTTGAGTTCTTCTGTTACTTCATTGATAACAACGCCTTTATCATATTGTCCATACAACACGACTGATCCGAGAGGAGCAAGTACAATTGCTGGAAGTGCGAGAAGATCCTCTTCTCCTGTCACAATAATCGTTTGTTTTCCGCCTGTTTTAAGAATTTTTTTGATAGCATTTTGTAAAGCAAGTACAGCATTTATATGTATTGTTCCTTGTTCATTTATCACAGTTATTCCGTGAATATGTTCAGGTTTTTTAAGTTCATTTCTTCTGGTTTTAAAATCAATAACGCTCACATCAGGAATATTATTTTTTTCTTTCAGTTTGGCAACAATAATATCTCCAACTGCAATAAGCATTGTTGTATCAGGTAAAAATTTAATAACAGCATCGGTATTTGCCACAATTTTTCCAAGTGGTTTGTGGAGTTTTTCACGTAAAGAAGGAGGCAGAGAGAGCTTTTCTTTAAGAAATAAATTCAGATACGGTATACCTTGTCTATCAATTTCTCCAATTCGAATTCGCTCTGAACTAATGAGTTTTCCATCGGGACCTAAAACATCCGGTATAGTAATCAATTGCAATGGAGGGAAACCACGTTCGTGACGTTTTTTATTAATAATTGAAATGTTTGGTAATGTTTCTTTGGTAGCGGCAATCGCCTGGATGTTTACATCTTGTAAAGTAGGCCCATAAATATTTTCAATTGGCAAAAAAGTTGTCCGTTCCAAAAACTTTTTTTTCTGCAAATAAATTTGGACAGTTGATGCACGAGTTTCATAATCTTCTATTTCTAGTGCCAAAATTTTATTTTGATAAAGAGGAGCTTTGCTGATGCCAATGGTAACTAATTGTGCTTTGGAAAAGACTATGTCTAATAATTTCTGGTGACCGAGGTGAAAATGGTCAAAAGTGCCACCGACTACTGCGCTTGTATACTTCATAACTTTTAATTTTGTTCTCTCTCTGGTGGATTGTTAGTTCCTCCTTCAATACTCATTGCTCTATTATAATAAATTTCTTGTATAATACAAAGGTTATGAAGAAACGTATTGCAATTCTTTCCTATCATACCTGTCCTCTGGCATCAGAGGAAGGAAAAGAAACAGGTGGCATGAATATTTACGTAGTACATACTGCCAAAAAATTAGTAGAGCAAGGTTTTATTGTTGATATTTTTACCAGGTCACAAGATCCAACTCAGAAAAAAATTGTCCAACTTTCAGAAACACTTCGTGTTGTTCATATTAAAGCAGGTCCTGAAAACTATATGCTTCCAAATAGCGAAGAAAATAAAAAACTTTTTTTCACATCAATCCCAGAATTTGTTGAAAATATAAAAATTTTTCAAAAAGAGCAGCAAATAGCATACGATATTCTTGATTGTCATTATTATTTATCAGGACTTGCAGGACTAGAACTCAAAAAAAGAGATACTATTCCTCTTCTGATGACGTTTCATACATTAGCACTTATGAAAAATCTTGTTAGCCGTTCAAATTTGTCTTCTCAGGAAAGAGAACGACTCAAAGCAGAATTTTTACTCACTAAAGAAGCACAGAAAATAATTGCTCCAAGTGAAACTGAAAAAAAATATTTAGAGTATCTCTACGAAGTACCTGCAGAAAAAATAACAGTTATCTCACCAGGCGTTGATACAGCTCTTTTTTATCCTATGAATAAACAGGAAGCAAAACGCATTGTTGGTGCATCTACAGATCATAAAATGATTCTTTTTGTCGGACGAATTGATCCTGTCAAAGGTCTTGATGTGCTTCTTTATGCTATGAAAATTTTTCTTAAGAAGCACAAAACCATCAAAGCATGTCTTTGGATTGTTGGTGGCGATACATCAGAAGCCCCTGAGGAATGGACAGGCGAATTACAAAAGCTTGAACAACTTCGACAATTATTATCACTTCATACGACTGTACAATTTATTAAACAACAATACCAAAAAAATTTGCCGAAATATTATAATGCTGCCGATCTGGTGGTCATGCCTTCTCATTATGAATCATTTGGTATGACGGCTCTTGAAGCAATGGCATGTTCTACACCGGTCCTGACGACCAATGTTACAGGTGTTTCAGAGCTATTGGATGAACAATGCCAAAAACATATTACGACAGCTAACAATCCTCTTTTATTGGCAGATAAAATGGCAGCAATTTTGCTGCATCATAAAACTTCTGATGATAAAGCAATGCTTGAGAGTCTCTCACATTATGATTGGAAATTTGTCGCGGAAAAAATTGCAGAAGTATATAAACAAGTTCTTTCTTAGTGAAGTTCAAACGACTCAAGTAGTTTTTTATTTCCTTCTATTTGATAATGGAGAAGATCTTTATAAATTCCCTCTTTGTGAGAAAGTTCTTTTGGATTGCCCATATCAACGATTATACCATTATCAATGACAACAATTTTATCCACATTTTGAATCGTTGAAAAACGGTGAGCAATGATAAGCGTCAATTTTCCCTGCATGAGTTTTTCAAGAGCAACTTGGACTTCTTTTTCTGATTTAGCATCCAGCGATGATGTTGCTTCATCAAGAATTAAAATTGGTGCATCTTTCAGAATTGCCCGAGCGATTTGGATACGTTGTTTCTGTCCGCCAGAAAGTCTTACGCCTCGTTCACCTACTTCACTTTCAATGCCGTGAGGAAGTTTGGTGACAAAATCCCACGCATTTGCAAGTTTGAGTGCTTGGATAATTTCTTTTCCTGTCGCGTTAGGTTTTCCATAGGCAACATTTTCTTTGATTGTTGAAGAAAACAATTCGTTCTCTTGAAAAACAAGCGCGATATTTTGTCTGATGTGATGATAATCAAGTTTTTGATACGAAATATTATTAAGCATAAGATTACCACTAGTTGGTTGGTAAAATTTTAGGAGTAAACTAACAATCGTTGATTTTCCGGCTCCGCTATGACCAACCAACGCAACGCTTTCTCCATTCTTAAGATCAAAAGAAACATCCTTTAAAACATCTTTTGATGTTGCGTAATTAAAGGAAACATTTTCAAAAGTCAGTTTCGGATTTTTGATTTTTTCAACGGGGACATTTTTTCGATAATTTTCTGTTGATTCAAGTCCGATCACTTCAAAATATTCTTTTGAACCGCTTTCTGCTGTTTGAATTTGCGTCAAAATAAATGACATGGCAAACAACGGGATTCTCGCTTGATTAAAAAGTTGCAGTATCAATACCATTTCTCCAATCGTGAGATGTCCTTGAAATGTATTGTAAAAAACGAGAATGTTAACAGCAAATAAAATTATATTAAGAGAAAATCCTCGAAAAAAATCAAAAATATGATATGTTTGACTTTGTTTTGCATAGATTTCATTACTCTCACCAAGGCTTTTTGAAACAAGTTCATATTCTGGTCGTTCATTGGTGAATCCTTTCACCAACATCATATTGGTTATTACTTCCTGCATTCTTCCTCGCATATGATCTTCAATTTTGTTTTTCTTTACTTCTTCTTTGCCCCATCTGACTGTCGAGTAATAACTTAAAATGAGATAAATTGGAAAGAGACAGAAGGTAAAAATAGCAATCGGCAAATTATAATACGCAAGCACTACAACAGTAAAAATACTTTGGAGAAATGTTGGTAAAATAAAATTAGTTGAAGAATTTAAAAAACCTTTTATTGAAACAATACCTCGATTGAGTTGATTGATGATTTTGCCTGAGACTTCTGAATCAAAATATTCCTGTGGAAGCGTTAAAACTTTGTTATAGAATTTTTCTGTCAGAAATTTTTGTAGTTTACCACCAAAATGATCACCTAATCTGTCAGAAAAAACAGTCGCGATAAGTGACAAGAGACTAATGACAAAAGCCAAGATAACAAGAAAAATCAATGTATGGATATCTCCGCCTTTATGTTGAATACGCAAAACAATCTGATCAACAATTGATTTGGAAAGAAGCGAGGCTACAAGTTGTAATGATGCAGAAATCACGATAAGAACAGCAATAGTTATCGCCAATGGATGTAATGGTTTGGAAATAGTAATGATTCGAAAAATATTTTTCATGCATCTCTATTATAGCGTGTTCTCTTGTTTTTTCAAAATGATTTCCAGACAAACCAAACTCATCATGCTACAATAAATCACCATGCAGTTTTTGGCTTCTTTTCCATTTGAGAATTTGCAAGATATCATCATTTCTTTTCTTGCGCATCAAACATACTTAGCGCCAATTGTCCTTCTCTTCCTTGAAGAGGCAGGTATTCCACTTCCCACAGCAGATTTTGTTATTGCATATACTGGCTATCATGTTTCATTAGGCAATATTTCCTTTCCTGTTGCTTTTCTTCTTTTACTATTTGCAGATTTACTTGGTTCATCATTACTTTATTTTCTTTGCGTACGATATGGACTTCGTATGATTAATAAGTATGGTAAATATATTGATTTGGACAACCATAAATTAGATGTTGTTGCTGAAAAATTTGGCAAATATGGTCCGCTTGTGATTATTTTTGGTCGTCACATTCCAGGTTTTCGGATACCCATCACTGTTTTTTCCGGTATTTCAAAAATGAATTATCCGATTTTTATTGGAAGTACTTTTATTTCTGTTGTTTTTTGGATTTCTTTTTATCTTTCTCTTGGAGAACGACTCGGACCCAGAACCGTCCATCTCCTCCACGCACATGGGTGGTATTTGCTTTTTTTCTTACTTCCTCTGCTCTTTTTTATAATTCCCTTCTTTTTTCTTAGAAAAAGTAAATCAAAAAAAAACAAGAATTAATACAAAAGCGTAAGAGTAACGGGAATGGTAAACGTAGTAATAAACACAAATAAAACCTCCAAAGTGCTATTCTTAAAAATCTACTCATAACTTACGTTTTATAGGAATATTACTTACAAGATATAATATTTGCTTTAGAAGAAATTAACTACAAATTAGAACGCACCAACAAGCTAATCAGTGATAGTAGCGTGGTCGACACTGAGCACTATAGGATGAGTGAGTCAACTGGGTCTGGAACATAACGTCATCATAACTCACTGATGAATTCGTATAACGGGAAGATAAAATTCCTCAATATATTTTCGAAGCATGGTGGTTGTGCTAAATTGATTCAAAACCATTTCCCGTGCATTTTGCATCATTTTTACCCATTGTTGAGGGATATTCCTGGCATCGCGGTCGTAATAAAGCTGAACGATTTGCGTCTTTAAGACTGATAAAATATCGTTTGATAAATTATCACTATCTAAAACCCATCCAACTTTATATAAATCTGCCTCCGCGACCCATCCGTCTTGCGTTGAACATGGCAAGACGCCATTAAGTGCTGCTTTCATACCACTAGTGCCACATGCCTCAAATCCTACAACTGGCGTATTAAGCCACACATCAGATCCTGATATAAGTAACCGCGCGTTTATCATATTATAATCTGGTAAGTAAACGACAATTCCTTTAAGATCTTCAGTAACAATTTTATGTATTTGTTTCAAGATCATAATGCCTTCTTCGTCATTCTGATGGGCAATTCCTGCAATAACAACATTAATTGGTCTATCAGACGAAGTTGCCAGCTCTTTGAACTGCTGTAGATTATCAAAAAGCCCAAGTGGTCGTTTATATGCCACAATTCGTCTTGCCCAGCCTAAAAGGAGTGTGTCTTCATCCCATCTTACTCCGGTCATTTTGTGAATATATTGTAGTAAATCACGTTTATTACGTTGATGTTTTTCCCATATATTTCCTTTTTTCCCTACACGATCCCATGTTTTAACATTAATTCCATTGGTGATCGGGATCATTGGATGTTCTTTCCAGACCTCTTGAGCTTTTTTTGCATGCAGACGGCTTACAGCATTTATTTTACCTGCCATACGAAGAGCAAGAAGTGCCATGGAAAAAATGCTTGAGCCTGCAATCAAGCCTAACTTTATAATCTCGCTAACCGGAACCTGCAATTCTTTGGCAAAACCAGAGAGAAGTGTCGAAACCAAATCAACGCCAAAAGTATCATTTCCTGCAGGAATAAGGGTGTGGTTGGTGAAGAAAATATGTTGTTTGGTATTATCTAACTCTTCTAAAAAAGTATGTTTATGTTTTTTCATCTCTAAGCGCACAATCTCAAGAGCCAAAAGAGCAGAATGTCCTTCATTTAAATGATAACCAATTGGTGAAATGTGTAATGCTTCAAGCAATCTAAGCCCGCCTAGACCAAGTATCATCTCTTGCTTCAAACGGACTTCTTTACTCGATGCATAGAGTTGATCTGTAATTTGCCGATCTTCTTCTGCATTTTGTGTTAAATCAGTATCAAGTAAATAAATACGCGTGTTACCAATTTGCAAAAACCATGCCTGAGCAGAAACTAAAGTATCCTGTATAGGAATGGTAACTATCACAGGTTTATTTTGCTTATCAACAACCAATGTGAGATTACTGCTTGCTGGATTTATTCTGGCGGATTCTTTTAGAGAATACCCTTTATGGTAAAACAAACCAACTGCGATAAAGGGTATTTCGTGTTCTGCTGCTTCGCGAATCATATCTCCTGCCAAAATCCCGAGTCCTCCGGCGTAAATAGGCAATGTATCGTTTAATGCATATTCAGCGCAAAAATAGATAATAGGGCGATCTTGCATGAATTTGTACTCACTTGACGCAATAAATTTTTTGAACCAGAGTTTGTCTATCATGTAGTCTAGTATAACAGAGTTAGACGACAGGTGGTTGCATATAAGCAGGATGCGGCGTAATACTTGTCGCTCGTTTTCTTACTTCAAGAACATTTTTATACAAATCCTCATACAGTGAGGCTGAGTATTTCCAGGAAAAATCATAGGACATTGCATTATGGACAAGTTTTTTCCAAAGCTGCGGTTGTTTGTAAATAGAGAGTGCTTCGATAAGAGCAGTAAAAAATTCCCACGGATCATTTTTTGTGAACGAAAATCCATTACCAACTTTGTTGACTGCATCAAAATCAACAATAATGTCATTTAATCCACCTGTTCTTCGGATAAGCGGTATTGCTCCGTAACGAAGTGCTTCTAAAGCAACAATACCTCCCGGCTCAAAAGTACTCGGCATAAGCATAATATCCACTCCTGAAAAAAGTTTTCGCGGCAAACGAAAATCTGATCTAAGATGTAACCCGATTTGTTTTGGATAGAGTTTTTGAAGTTTGATAATTTCATCCCGATACCGTTCCTCACCGCTCCCCAAAACAATCAATTGCACATCTTTTCGCTGCGCAAATAAATGCGGAAGAACTTTGAGCAATAAATCCCACCCTTTCTGTTGTGCTAATCTTCCTGAAATAGCAAGCAAGGGATTATTTGAATTTTCTTCTAAGAAAAATAAACGCTGTAAATCAAGCTTATTTTCACGACGAATGCTATCAAAATTTGACAAAGAATATTTCTTATAAATAATAGGATCTGTGTCAGGATTAAACTCCTTTATATCAAGTCCGTTTAAAATACCGGCTAATTTACCTCTTACAGCTTGTAATACATCTTCTAGTCCTGCGCCATATTGTGGTGTTTGCGCTTCAACAGCATAGGTAGGACTTACTGTATTTGCAGCATCAGCATACAGAATTCCCCGCAGTAGAGCATTTTGCATTTGCAATTTTGGAGAGAGCATTGATGCAAGAGGTATTGTTCCGGTATCCTGTTTTTTATGACTTCCATATCGAAAATCGTAATTCCCCTGATAAGAAAAATTATGGACAGTAAAAACAATAGGTATTTTGGAAAGAAGATTACTATATCGCTTTGATTGTCTTGCGAGTTCTATAAAATATCCTGTGTGCCAGTCGTTGCAATGGATAACATCAGGAAGCCAACCGTCCTTGTCTTTCTTCTCAAGCAAATCTTCCATAAACAGAAGCCATTCAAGACACCCTTTTGATAAAAGAGCAAAACGGATATGATCATCTTTATACCCATATAAATTTGCGCGCATCTCGTAATACTCACGATTTTCAAGAAAATAGGTATAAATAGTTGTTCGTGTTTTTGGATAAAATTTTATATTACAAAGAAGTGTTTCTTGAGATGCTAATATTTTTGACTTTGTCTGAATATTGTTAATTGGCACGACCAAATTCTCTATTACTTTTTTAAGTTTCCATTGCTTTTTTCTATTGCGTTGCAGACTGTCAATTGATGCATATTTTGGCATAAATATTCTAACATCATGCCCCAGTTTTTCTAGTGCACGAGGAAGAAAATACATGACCTGAGAAAGACCTCCAAGTTTGACAAAAGGTGCAACCTCGGCAGCAAGAAACAAGATCTTCATGAGCCTCATTATACCATTATTACTCGTAATACCCTAACAAAGCTGTTATAGTGAGAGCATGAGGTCAAAAATCATTGGTACATTCGTTCCAATATCTGCGCTTACAAGTACCACGCATGAGAACGGTACATTTTCAACAGGTCTTATTTTTTTGGATTGGCTCAAAAAAACACAGCAATCTGCTTGGCAGCTGCTTCCCCTTTATCAAACCCAGCTTGAGCCAGGATCATCAGCCAAGCATGTTCCATCTCCCTATAAAAGCTATGGAGTTGGCCTTGATCCAAAATATTTACCAGAGTCTTTTGTCGGCATTTATCCATCTCAGTCTGAAAAAAAAGAATTTATCAAAACAAATAACGAGTGGCTTTCTGATCATGTATTTTTTTGCGCACTAAGAGACTATTTCCAAACTGATGATTGGAGAAAATGGGACGAAGGCTTGAAAAATCGGAACCAAGCAACTCTTGATCATTGGAGTGATCAACTCTCGAAAGAAATTGATACTCAGATTGTGACGCAATGGCAATTACATACTGCATATTCGCTTCTCCGAAAAAAAGCGAAAGAGCTGGAGATCATGCTTATTGGAGACTTACCTTTTTACCCTGCTCTTCAAAGCCCGCTTGTCTGGGCAAACCAAAACGTTTTCCAGATAGAAAAAAACGCTAAAATGCAATTTGTTTCGGGTATACCTGATAGTCTTGTAGCACATTTTGGCAGACAAGTTTGGGGACACCCTCTGTATAACTGGAAATATAAAGAAAAACTAGTAGCTTTTTGGAAAATGAGGTTTCGTTATCAGGCAACACTTTTTGATAATATTCGTCTTGACCACGCAAAAGCATTTTTTTATTATGGCGTTATGGATAGTACTCATGAACAAAATGATACGTATGCAGAAGGTCCTGGCGCAGATGTTTTTAAAGAACTTATAGATTTCAGCCAAAAAAATAACCTTTCGATATTTGCAGAAGATAGCGGCGAAAGTATAAAAGATTTAAGAAGTGTTCTTAATACATTAAAAATTCCTGGCATTAAAATTTTTCGTTTTGGATTTATGGAAAAAGAAAAAAAATTGAATATCGGATATGCCAAAGTGCATGAATATCCTGAAAATACTGTTGCCTATACCACAACCCATGATACAGAGACACTTCTTGGTTATTTACAAAATCTTACCACTGAACAAAAGCAAAAACTCGCGGAGGAAGCAAGCGTTACGTATGATAAAGAAGATAAAAAATTTGCAAAGATCTTACGGAATGCAATTATAGCCTCTCCGGCTCAAACAGTAATCATTCCAATCCAAGATTGGCTATTAACAACTGACCGAATCAATACTCCTGGTACTGAACTTTCTGTTAATGATCCAAACTGGAATTTCCATCTAAAAATTCCAATAGAAAAATTACCCACTCATTTTTAGATGCTTTACCAAAAATCTACTTGAAAACTTTAAAATTTAGGTGATGTTATAATAAATGACTTAATAATACCAAAAAATAGGATATCAAACCATCATACATATTCAATTATTGCAAAAACCAATCTTTATGTTCTTGAAAACACTTTATATTTCCCTGGATGGATACTAACATATAGATGGAAGACTAACGCCAATAATCGTCACACGCGGAAAACATATAATTAACCTTAGGTTTACAGACACAGAGATACAAACCATTGGTAAAATTATAAGCATTACTTCATTAATTATTATTTTACTCCTAAGAAATATTTGTTGACGCTGTTGAGAGATTAAAACAGAGACCTAAGAAAAAGAAGGCGTAAAAAAGCATATTCAGGGAAAAAGAAAATGCATACGAGCAAATCGACTGTAGTGACCCCAATGGGAATCGAACCCATGATTTTCGGGATGAAAGCCCGACGTCCTAGGCCGCTAGACGATGGGGCCTAACGAACTCTATTATAGCTGAAAACGTATTTATCTACAAGATTGTAAGCTAAAAACTAATTTTTTTACTTGTCAATACCATACGGGCTTGTTATAATGCAATATACATTTAATTTGGGCCGGTAGCTCAGTGGCAGAGCAGGAGCCTTTTAAGCTCTTGGTCGTGGGTTCGAATCCCTCCCGGCTCACTCAAAGGGATAGCGCTGCTATCAAATGCACGAATATATTGATATATCGGGCTAATTTGATATATCCCTACGCTTTCCATCCTTATTTTACTTAGCCTCAATGAATTCGACACCCTAACGGGAATCAGACCTCGTAGTTCAACTAGCTTCATATTGACAATTACTCCTTCATTTTGTATAGTTTAGTATATACATGAGAACTGATAAGAATATCTTTGAATTTGAATGGGATAAGGGAAATATTGATAAGAATAAAAAACATAAAGTTGATGATAAAGAAGCAGAAGAAGTTTTTTTTGATGGAGGTAAAGTAGTCTTGAAAGATAAAATACACTCAGACAAAGAAGAAAGATTTATCATTTTAGGTAATACCAAAAAGGGTAGATTATTATATATAGCGTTTACAAAACGAAAAAAGAAGATTAGAATAATATCAGCAAGAGATATTAATAAAAAGGAGAAACATTTATATGAAGAAACAACTTAACATTCCAAAATTTAAAAATGAAGACGAAGAAAGAAAATTCTGGACTAGTCTTGACCTATCAGAATATTTTGCTCCATCAGATTTTGAACGAGTTAGTTTTCCTAATTTAAAACCAACTAGTCGTTCAATATCCATTAGAATTCCTGAATATTTATTAAACAGAGTGAAGGAGAAAGCTAATGAAATTAATGTACCCTATCAATCTTTAATTAAAGATTATATAAAAAAAGGAGCATTATCCCAGTAACCATTCTTGTGCTTCCGTAAGCCTCGTATTACAACCTCAATAGGGTCTGTTTACTAACAGACTATTCTTCTATAGGTTGATATGTCTCCATTAGCTTGGTAAAATGAGAGAGTACTTCTAGGAGCAGGGGTCTCAAATAATTTGCACTAGGGTCACTAATCCTATAGTATTCATGCCAAATAGGCTAGTCTTGATTAGCTTGTGGTTGCTTGCTAAGTATTCGCTAAATTACTCCAAAAGTCATTTCAGATCTCTAATATATCAAAAAAGACTAATTCACCAAATAAGATCCGATTTATTTTAACTTTTACTTTTTTACCCTTATTAAGTACAATTGATAAATGAGTTCACTAAAAAATTATCCGACGAGACAATTCATCCAAGATCTTGCAGTCTATATTGCTCCCTATAAAATAAAATTCTCCTTGGGAGTATTTTTTCGTTTAACGAGTGATATTGGGCAATTGTATCCTGCATATGCATTGAGTCAAATCATACCGCTACTTGGGAAACTACATGATACTTCATCAGTTGAATATATACTATTACTTTTAGTTGTCTGGGCTTTGACGGCTATTTATGTCGGGATCGGACATGATTTTTCTAAATATTTAGGGTATCAAGTTGCAGAATCATCAGCATTGGACTTATATAAAAAATGCCTTTCCCATATTTTTAAACTAGATCTAGCGTGGCATGAAATTGAAGGTAGTGGAAACAAAATGAAAAAAATAGACAGAGGGATGGATAGTGTTAATGGAACAATTAGAAGAATATTTGATGTGCTTATTGAAGTCTTAGTAAATACAATTGGTATTGTATTGATCTTTTTCTCTCTTGATAAGGGTTTAAGTATCAGTATCATTTTCTTTATTATTACGTTCTTTTTGCTTGGAAAATATTTGCTAAGAAGGGCTAGTAGACAAGAACAAGTTGTTAATACACAGTTTGAAGACTTAAGCGGGACAACATTTGAATCACTAAATAATATTTTAACAATAAAATCTCTCGCTTTTGATCAGGGGATTATGCGTGTTGTTAATCATCAAACCAAAGCGCTTGTTGGAGAAATCCGAAAAAGAATCTTTTATTACCGTTTTCAATCAGGAGCACTCAGTTCGTATTACCTTCTTTTTGAAGTTGGATTAGTCAGCTTTATTATTTGGGGCATTTTTCATGGTGTCTATTCTGTAAGTATCCTTGTATTGTTTGTTGGGTTATTCGAAAAAGTTGGACAATCAACAAGCGAGCTTGTTGGTGTAACCCAAGAACTTGTCGTCAATAAAATTTGGTTTTTAAGAGCAACCAACTTATTGCAGGTTAACCCAGTCATCGAAAACCCTTCAAAACAATTAACTCAACTAGCCTATCCTGTAACTTGGCAAAAATTACGGATCGTAAACGTCCATTTTGCCTATGAGAAAGGACAAGCGCTCACGGGTATCTCCTTTGACATTAAGCGTGGAGAAAGCGTTGGCATCGTAGGCCTTTCAGGTGCTGGTAAGTCCACCCTTTTCAAATTACTCCTCGATCTTTATGAAGATTACGAAGGAAAAATATCTCTTGATGGGAGTTCTCTTAAGCAAATCGATCGGCAGTCATACATAGACCATGTCTCCGTTGTGCTCCAAGATACTGAACTGTTTAATATGTCCCTGGGTGAAAATATTACTATTGCAGAAGTGCAAAAAAATGCCAATACCTCTGTCTCTCTGAAGGAAACAGTCAGATTGGCACATCTGGAAGACGTCGTAAATAATCTCCCTGAAGGAATTAACACAATTGTTGGTGAAAAAGGAATAAAATTATCGGGAGGGCAACGGCAACGAGTTGGCATAGCAAGAGCACTTTACCGACAACCAGATATACTGCTTCTTGATGAAGCGACTTCTCATCTTGACGCTCATTCTGAAAAACAAATTCAACAGGCAATTGCTGATGTGAAGGGCAACTATACAACAATCGTCATTGCTCATCGACTATCGACAATACAACAAATGGACAAAATTGTGGTATTAGAAAAAGGAAAAATCAAAGAAATTGGAACCTTTAACGAGTTACTCGAAAAGAAGGGAAGCTTTGCTCACATGTGGAAGATGCAGAAATTATAAGGACTAGATTTGTGAGTTATGGCGATGTTATGTTCCAGACCCAGTTGGATCACTCAAAGGGATAGCGTTGCTATCAAATGCATAAATATATTGATATAACGGTCTAATCTTTAATCCATATTTACTGCAAACAATAAGAGATAACTAAGCCTTGAACTTCTTGACACTCGAAAGGAAATCAAACTCTATAGTTTGAATGTAAAAATTATCCAAGAAGCTCACGAACCAATTTCTATTAATTAACTTGTCTTAGATCGTAAAAGTCTATTATAATTACTTTATGAACGAGCCTAACGCTGAAGGAAAACCTCCAAATGAATTAGATTCACAAAATAAATTATTTGAACATTTGGTGGGTAAACATACATTGAAGGGTGGTCCTAAGGAATTTCCTCGATCACTCGATGTAGGAATGTTTGAGCCTCAAATACGTGGACTACGAGCATTATATGTACAGGCAAGCTTACCTGACGGTACGCAAGTAGAAGGTGAAGCAGTCCGAACAATTTATCTTGATCAAGCAACAGAAGTAATACAACATATAGAATTCTCGTTGCCTGTCCGCAAACGCAAATTCTAGCACTTGCAACAGATGAGACACCAATCTTAACACCTGAAAATGCAATAGATTTGATAAAAGAGTGGGACAAAAAAACACAAGCCGTAACCGATGAAAAAACGCAGCATCATACACAAAGATTAGCAAGGGTTCAGGAGATCGCATCAGCAAGGAGTCAGCAACAAAGTACAGCAAGTCTGGAATTACTCAGAGAACATCTTGAAAGACTAGAAAGGGCTGATACTAAGGAAGCTTCTAGAGAAGAGTTACAAACGATACAAGGAGAATATGATGATGCACAAGCAACATATACTGAGAAATCAAAAAAAGTAGGGAGGCAAGTAAGACGTATTACAGAGAAAGTATCAACGCAAATGCTTGATGAAGTAACAAAAACAACTGAAGAAGTAGAACGTGAGTTTGTAGAGACAATGGGGATTAAGTTATATACATCTACAGACTTTAGGCATTTTGAAGCAATGGAAACATCAATTTAGAAGTACTAGGGCTTTGCTGGGGTGCTGCCAATCGTCACGACGACATCTGTGCTTCCTGATGAAAGCGTCTGGACATTTGCATCGACACTGTATTGTTTTTTAAGCGTACTAATAAGTGCGTCGATATATGCTTGATTGACAGATTTTTTGGCAGATATCTCAGTCTTTGTGTAATCGCTCGTGTCAGCATTTCCCACTTTGCCAACAATAAATCCTGCTGATGTTAATTGGCTTTTCACTTTAGCAGCCTCACCTGTCGTGCCGCTCCCATTGAAAACGGAAATAGTGTAGGCTGATTTATCAACAGATTTTACCGTTGGCGTAGGCTGTGATGTCGGTGCTGAAGTTGGTGTTGGCGAGGGTTTGTGCATTGCGATATTTACGGATTTAAGAGGGTTACTGATTTGTGGTGTTTTAAAATGATAAATTGCTGCCATACAACCCAAACCAATCAAAAATGCAATAAAAGCAACAAGGAGAAAAAATTTAATAGGACCTTTATTTTCCTTTTCTCCTTCTGGAGCTGTTGAGAAACTACCAAATGGCGAGGAAAACTCTTTAGATTCTTCTGATTCTTTCTCTTCTTCTACTAACTCTGTTTCTTCCTGCGTAGAAGATTTACTTTCGATTATAGGATCAGGTGATTCTTCAGTTCCAAGATGCACTGCCATTGGTTCATCATCCAGTTCTTCTTCTTTTTGTTCTTTTCCTTCTTCACGAGGAGTCTCTTCAGACTCTTCACTAACAGTTTTTTCTGCTGCTATCATTTCTTCCTTTCGCTCTTTTACCTCTTCCTGAGGTTCAAGAAATTCTTTTTTTTCTGGCTTTTCAGCCTTTTCCGCAGGCCTTTTACCAAATTTTACTGGTTTTGCACGTTTTTTTGTTTGCATAGGACAGTTATTTCTACTTCTCTTATTTAAAAACATCCTCAACCATTTGTCAAATGAGAAATAATAGTTTATAATACAGACGGACAATAAATATTACTATGTCAGCGACATCAAAAGTAGAAACGCTCATTGATGCCCTACGCACGAGGATTCTCGCAGGAGAATTTGGTGAAAGTAAGCTTCCCTCTTTCCGAACACTAGGAAAAGAATACAAAACCACACAAGAAACCATGAACAAATCCATGCAAGCACTCCAAGCTGAAGGATTACTCGTCTCAGCCGGAACAAAGGGTGTTTTTGTGAACAAACCTCGCATGCGCGTCCCAGCTATGGTCGCAAATTTCTATCAACATATCCAACAATATGATTTCGAAGCGATGGAAGAGCTTATTATCAAGCCAGAAGTTATTTCTCCTGCAACGAATATAGCAAAAAAAATGCTTTTAGGTAAAGACGAACAAGTATTAAGAAGGATGCGACTTCAAGGATCAACGCAAATGCCTTTCCGTTTGGCTGATAGCTATTATCCTATGTCACTCATTACGGATGAGATGCTTGAACAGGTCTTCAATGATCAACATTTTAACATTGCTGAAACTATACAAAAGAAATTTAATAAAACAATAAAACATACTCATGAAGAAGTTATAGCTCGACTTCCTATAACCTTTGAGCAAGAGCATCTAAAAATAGTTCGTACTAATCCTGTCATTGATATGACAGTTGTAACTTTTACAGGAAATAAAAAAAAGGTAGTTATGTATAATCATGTGGTATTTAATGCAAATCTTTTCCTTTTTTCTTATGATTATGACATAGATCAGTGGGAATAAAATTGCTTCTTGTTATTCATATATTGCTATTTGTTTACCTTTTTAGTTGGGTAACTTGTAAATCTTACAATACATTGCTATAATTAACTATAGGTTAATATGGCACGCATTGAATCATTTCGACCAGAATTGGCAGAGGCAAAAAAAGCACTTTCGCCTACCACCTATGATTTTCAACAAATTGGTTCAGGGTGGATAAAAAATTTCCCAGCAATGGGAGAAGATATTGTTATTGCTCCTGTCGGAAGAGAAAACCATCATACACTTCGCCTTGTAAGCACTCTTCAACAAACGATCTGGGGAGCAGACGATAGATTTGTCTCTCCAAGTAAGTTAAGTAATGCTGAAGAAACTGGAGGAGCTCTTTGGTTAGCTTATTCTGCAAAAGGTACAGACAGTGGGCTTTATGGATTTTTATATGGTACTGGAGGAAACGATAAATACTCTTCAGAAATGCTTGGTATTGCTGAAGATGCCAGAGAGGCAGATTTAGGGTGGTACATGAAAATTATCCAAGCTTATGATGCTTTAGCAAAAGGTTATACTTCAATACATTGGACCTATGACCCTCTCCGTGGTAAAAACGCAATCTTAAATATAGAAAAACTTGCTGGAAAGGTTGATACGTACTATTTTGATAGATATGGAGTTTGGGACTCAAAATTTAATGGAGAATTTCCTACACCTCGATTTGGAGTAACAGTAGATTTGATATCACCAAGAACCCATAAAAGAATTCGGGATATACATGAAGGTAGATATCAACGCTTTTTATTATCTGATATTGAAGACTTTCCTCAGGTAACTGCTGAAAATGTTGAAGAACTTGATAAAAAAAAGACATCGGTAATTAAGTATGAAATTCCGGCAATTGTGGATAAATTATTATTAAGTGAAAGAGGTAAATGGATCGAAGAATCTCAAAAGGTTTTTAGCACGCTTTTAACAACTGAAACTCCCCGAGAAGACAAAAGCCATCCCGAAAAATCATGGAGAGAATTAAAACAGGGAAACTATACAGTTAGTAATGTTGTTACGGGTTTCGTAACTGAAAATGATAAGAATATAAGAAAGAATTTTTATGTATTGACGAGAAAAATTACGGCATAGTGATTTTCAATTTCCTTCTATTCAGTTACCATCTAACCTGCTAAAATCAAGCTGCTCTAGAAATATGAAATATAACTTCTCAGAACGAAACCTAAATCCTGACTTTTACCATAAAACTGTCCAAGAAATAAAAACAACCATTACACAAGGTATTTCTTCTACACTTATTGGTATGCCACTTTGTGGAATGGTTACTCTCTGCCGCTATCTTGCAACAACAGATATAGCCTACTTTGCATACATAGATACACAATCTTTAAAACATCAAGGTCGGAATGCTTTGTTCTTATCTCTTTATAACGAATTAGAAGGTAAGGATATGCAACAGGCATCAATAAATGCCTTTGAAGAATGTAAAAAACGATTAAGACAACTTGCTCTTTTTCAGGATCGTATTGTTATTTTAATAGGACGATTAGAATATTTAAACGAAGAACTCTCTCAGGGATTGTTAGCAGATTTTAAAACGCTTGCTGATATAAGCGTGGGGAAAATAATTTTTATAGGGACATCACGATTGCCGCTTTTTCAACTCAGTACTGCTGCACTTGTCAATGCCAATCCATCATTTATGACTGACGCTATTTATTTTACTCCTTTCCAAGGTAATGATTTTAAAAAAATATTTGACTTTCTTCCTGGCAATTTAAAAGCATCCCGAAAAAATCGAGAGACTATTTTAAAATTAAGTGGAGGTCATATGAGTCTCATATGGCAATTATTAAAGATAGATCAAATTGATAATCCGTTAGAAGATCCCATTATCAAACTCCACTTAGAAACTATCTATGAAACTTATTCTACGAAACAAAAGCTGCAACTTTACAAAATTGCCACAAGTAAACAAGTAAAAGATATTGACCCATTTCTTCTCAAAGTTGGGTTAGTAAAAAAAATCAATGATCATTATGAACTCTTTACTCCCCTTCTAAAAAACTACATTCTCACCTATGCGCAAACTAAACTCCCAAAAAAAGAACGAAAGCTTTTTTCACTTCTCAAGAAAAAAGTAGGCAAAATTGTGAGCAAAGATGAAATATTTGATACACTTTGGGCAGATAACTCAGAACATGCTACCGACTGGGCACTCAACTCACTGATTTATCGCCTCCGCAAAAATCCAACCCTTCTCAATAAAGGGTATGTTATAGAAAATGAAAAAGATGAAGGATATAGAATGATAAAAGAGAGATAAATCTAGAAACAATTTATGCCAATCTTTTACAGTATTATCAGTTCGTAACTCTTTACTGTTATAAAAGATACTTTTCAGCAAGCTCGCCAAAAGATTCAAGAAGACGTTCATGACGAGATAAAAATGCTTTTTTGACTTCTATTTTTAAAATATCGATAAGTTTTTTCATCAGTAACTTCTCCAAATGTTATCCTATGAGTGGAACAAGATATCTTTTATTCTTTGGGAATATTTGAAAAACAACAAGAATCACATAAGGGCTTGATAAATTTTGTAGAGAAGGTTGCCTCTCCTATTGCTTTTAGGTTAATCATATAAATTTTATTCTACTATAATATTTACTCTTAAGGATATACTTTTGGCAAGTATGCAAGCGTTTGGAAAGAACGTAAAGGAAGGAGGTGCTTTTCACTTCGATAGGGAAAATAGTAACCCTCAAGCACAGTTTAAGTAAAAAAATCTCTGGAGGATTTCTGGAAGATCTAAAAAGTCTTTTCTATCGGAAAAAGGACAATGACCTTTTTGTGAAGCTATCTCCCATCCCAATTTCGACACCAGCTTTAACTTGAGGTTCTATGTTTCCATAGTATTTTATGAGTTCTTCACCAGCTTTCGTTACCGCAGCTTTTGTAACTTCCATTGCTTGGTTCAGGGCTTGAGTCGTCATTATGTTACATTTTAGCATAAGTTAAAAAAACATTTATACTTCAACTTCGTCATATATTTTGGGCAACTTGAGTAGCAATTTCTTTTGCGTATTTTGTAATGGTTGGTGTAGCTGCATTTAGAGGTCTCTCCCCGTAAAGCAATGCTCCAATGGCAATACAAATTGTTTCGTCGGCAGATGGTGCATCACATTTAGTCGGACCCTTTTATCATATTTTTTGGAAAGTTCACCAAACGTATTCATAGTAAATTGAACTATTTATCTGTCATTTTTGTTAGTATGTCGATTAGAATATCAGCAACGGAATCTTTATTAGTTGTTTTTGTAATTGGAGTTAATTCTAAAATAATCACTGGTGCTAGTTTGAAAAGGAGATAAAACGAGAGTAGCATGGAATCCACAAAGGAGGT
>DASQPC010000087.1:0-4249 GCA_035644155.1 Candidatus Methylomirabilota bacterium | reverse complement strand
CCGTCAACAGTTAAATCTTGTTGAATTGCAACGTCTTTTTTGATCGTCACAGGAAGGGCAAAGATAACGTTTCCTATAAGCTTAAGCTTGGCTGTCTGTGCTCCCAAAACAGTCTGGAGCGGTTTGCTTGTCCTGTAGTCCTTTGATCCATTTTGATATTTCTCGACTAAGAATTTGAGAGTGTATTGCTGTGAGAAAAGCAGCGTTCCAAGGATAACAACGATCCCAACTGCCAAAGCCAGTGTCTTTCTGGATAGAGGTTTAAAAGAGAAAGATGGCATACGCAAGGAGAAGAAGAGAGAACTTTTGAATTGTGATTTGAAGTAGTTTTTGATGAATTCATCAGTATAAAATCCTTCACCAACCCAATGAATAAATCGGTGATAAAAGTTTTGTTTTTTTCCAACAACTGGAGAGGAAGATGCGCTCTCTTTCACCACGTTGACAGCTCGCCCAAGCCCTCCTTGTGGTGTTGCATCCTCCTCTAAACCAGTTGTGGTTTCAAGAAGTGATTGTCTAACTTTGAGAAATTGATTGAGTTGGTCTTCGCTATAGCCAACTTCACCAGTTGGCGTGATTGTTGGTTTGAGGATATGGTGCTCGTTCCATTTGAGGAGCGTGTCAACAGAAACCGCTAACTTCTGAGCGGATTCTTGCAAAGTCAATAATTTCGGAGGATTGCTTGGGCGAGCTGAATCCATTATCTATCCTATAAAAATATAAATTCTTGAGCTAAAGAGTTTATGAAACCGGTGCTTTATTTGTTTTTACCGGTTTAATTTTTTAGCCTACTTTAACTGTACGGGGTAGTATGAGAAGGAGTCAATACTATTATAATAACGAAAAAATAAGGTAGAGTAATTGGTGAGTCTTATCAGTATAAAATGATTTTTCTGAATAGTATTCTAGCTCAATTATATGATTTACATTGTTGAATCAGTCTTTGTTAAGAAATTTTTGGAATAAAAAAGAATAAAATCAGCACCAATTATTAAAAGATTATTATTTTTTCAAAAATCATACAATCTTCTTACAGTCGTTAGCCTCAGCAGTATTTTTAACAACGAACCATTTGTGAGAAGAAATCCTCTCTCTCCATCTGTTTTCTTATTTTTTCGTCTTTTTTAAAATTTTATCTCAAAATTGTCTAGATTTGTAAATTAAAACAGATTGTTATTGTAGTCAAATCAAGAAATATGATTTATATTTTTATTCAATAGTAAATAAGGAGGTAGCGATGCTTAGGATTTTTTTGTTGGAAGTGGTTGATCACTTTGCAAATCATTTTCATCAAACAACAATACTTCAAGTCCTAAATAAATATTTACTTCGTCTTGTTTTACTTTCATAACTGCTTGTTCGATTTGTAATGCCTTTATTTTTTCTTTTTTATGATAGAGAGCTACTTCTTGCCCAATAATTGAGATAAAATTGGCATGCATCGGGAACACATCAAACCGGCCGATCTCATTAAAAGATGTTATACGATCTGCTTCTCCTTCAAAGATAATTGATTCGGTATTTTGGACGATAACTTTTAATAATTTTTTATTTGCCATATAGTCGTTCGTGAATGAAAATTTTTTAGTGCTAGGTTGCACTTGTTTGTGCTGTATTTTGCGAATCATTTGGTGCTGAATCTGCTTTTTTATCATCATTTTTTGAGTTTATTTTTTCCTCAATATCTTTAAGGGTTGCAATATACAATAAATCCTCAGGTTTTAACATATCCACCTTTCCATCAAGGATTGCTCGGACATCTGCAACAGTTTCTTTAACCGGTACATACACACCTTTTTTTTCAGTTTGCGTTTCAACAACGGTGAAATTTTGTGTCATGTAATTTTTGAGCATTTTAGAGCGTTTGTAGACTGATTGATCATCAGATGACAGCTCTGATTCACCAATAAGCGACACAATTCTTTCCAAAGATAATGCTTTTTTAAGAAGTGTTTGGGCATCAAGGGCTGTTTGGTAATGCATTTCACCAACAGTATCGACATTAAGAGCCGATGAATTAGATGCAAGAATATCAATTGCAGGGAAGCGTCCTTCTTGATAGACAGCACGAGAAAGAATAAGACCAGAGTCAAGATAGGGAAAGATTGCCTGAACACCACTATCTGTCATGTCATCTGCTGGGACATAAATTGCTTCAAAGGTTGTTATAGCATTGTGTTGTGTTGAAACCAACCGTTCATGGAAAGATGCCATTTCACTTGCGAGTGTTGCTTGATAGCCACCTTCTGATGGAATAGCATTCATAAGTGTTGAAAGTTCATAACCCGACTGGGCAAAGCGGAAAATGTTATCGATAAAAAACAAAACATCTTTGCCCATCACATCACGATAATACTCGGCTAGTGTCACACCAGTAAATGCCGTTCGAAATCTCAGCGCAGGGTTTTCTCCCATACTGCCATAGATAAGACTAACTCCCTGCATAACTTTGCTTTCTTTAAGCGTTGTAAAGAGTTCTTCTCCTTCACGAGTTCGTTCACCAACGCCAGTAAAGACAGAAACATTTTTTTCAGGATTGAGGATAACAAGGTTGTGAATAATTTCTGAAATAATAACCGTTTTGCCTACACCCGCGCCTCCAAACAAACCTACCTTGCCACCTTTGACAATTGGCGTGAAGAAATCAACCACTTTAATACCGGTTTCCAAAGGTTCTTTTGGAATACTTACATTGTTAAAGCTAACATCTTTGGCAATAATTGGCCGTAATTCTGTCGCATCAATTGGTCCCATGCCATCTTGAGGTTCTCCAAGTGTATCAATGACACGGCCCAGTGTGCCTTTGCCAACAGGGACTCTGATTGGTTGGGCGGTGTTAATAACAATTGAACCATGATGTAGCGAAGTGACGTTGGTTAGGGCAAGACAAAAGAAGCTATTTGGGGTAGCAGAGGTATAGACTTCCATCTTGACGGATGGGTCGTCTTTGGCGACAAGCACATCATAGATGCGAGGTTTGCCTTCAAGAAATTCGGCTTCAATGATCTGTCCTTTGACACTAACAACTTTCCCACTAAGCATAATCGAGATTTTCTCCCTTTAGTAAATTATGGGTAATTGGGAGGGGATTGTCAAAGGAGAGGATGGGTTATTTTCCTTCTTCAATTGATCTTTATTCAGGAAGAGTTTGTTCAGCAACGATAGGTAAAAAATTTTCTCCTTTGCTAAGTTCTTTAATATGTAGTCTTTTTCCAAGGGATTTTCCAGAGGTTTCAACTTCCATAGTATGAAGAGTATACCAGAGCAAGAAAGGGGAGTTAAATTTGACTATGAATATTAGTCTAAATTTTTCTGGAGGAACTCATCAGAATTGTTTTTAAAATAATTTTCAATTTCTTTTATAAGAGCATCTGTCTCTTTTACGTTCTTTTCTTCAAGGAGTGGCTGCAATGAGGAGAGGAGGGGGAGATGTTTGAATGCTTCACTCCAGAAAAGACTTTCTGTAAAGGTGACGCCAAATTTTTGCTCTACCAAATCGAGCAATTTTTCTACAATAAAATGCTTCTTCGTAAGAAGAAAATACAGATCAACAGAATGTCGATGCGAGAGATAGTGATAGGCGACTATCCCTTTACATCCTGTAGATGCTTACTCACACTGTTTTATCGGGTTGCTGTTTATTAGCGACTGTCAAACAATTAAGCGTCTATTACCGCAATAGCTTCAATCTCTACCAGTGCCCCAGGAACAGTAAGGCTCTCAACAAACGTTCCTGTGATTGCGGTCGGAAAATTTCCCCAGACTTTCTGGGAAGCAGCGTAACCTTCTCGGATATCCTGTCCTTTGGCGGTATAGATGATTAGCTTGACGACATTTTCTTGCGTAGCTCCAACAGCCTTGAGTATCTCAAGAATATTCTTTAAGGCTTGCTCTGTTTGAGCGGCCAAGGTATCACCAGCCATTGTACCGTCTGACAAAATACCATTTTGGCCACCAATATAGAGTGTTTTGCCACCTTCTGCCAACACAGCCTGAGAAAAAACAGGGCTTTTGTATAAATTGTCTGGATTTATGTGTGTTATCTTCATAGTTTATGCCTCCTTACCGGCGTCTATATTTTTCAGTATATCCAATAATTTTATTGTAGTGCTCCAGCTTCGGATGGTCATCGATTTGTAGAGAGGTGATGACATGACGTAGTTGAGTCGGCTTTTGGTACGGAGGGCACTGAGACGCTGTGAATAGATTACGTCATTGCTTGGCCAGATCTTGTCGACCCCTTCCCGGG
>DASQPC010000086.1:0-3362 GCA_035644155.1 Candidatus Methylomirabilota bacterium | reverse complement strand
TTTCTCTTTCTGGTTTGTTTTCCTTTCACCTAAACTTTTTGTCAGATGAAGATACTTTTATTGGTAGCTTCTTGCAAAACTTTTTTGGGATAGATGCAGCATTTAGCGCTGTCCGTCTTATGATTATGCTGTCTTATATTGCTGCTGTCTATTTCCTTTTTATGAGACAAACGAATGAAAACAAGAAGTGATTTATCTTCTCCAAGACATGCTATACTGAATATGAAACTAAAGTATAGCAATGAAATATAAGCTCATCATTCTCGTTTTATTGATTGTTGATTTTGTTTTGCTATTAAAAATAGTAATAGCAAAAAATAGCTTTCTCCTTTTAACTCCTCAAGGCATTATCGCATCACAGGAAAAAAATCTTATGATTACTACGATTGGTCTTATGTTCCTGATTGTCATTCCGGTTTTTATCTTTACTTTTTTCACTGCGTGGAAATATAGAGAAAAAAATACCAAAGCAAAATACACTCCTGATTGGGATCATGAAAATAAATTACAAGCACTTTGGTGGGGAGCACCTTTTGTCATTATTGTTATTCTCTCAGTCCTAAATTGGAAAACAGCTCACCAGTTAGATCCACATAAGTCGATTATTTCTTCTGTAAAACCAATGACAATTCAAGTGGTAGCTCTTCGGTGGAAATGGTTATTTATTTATCCGGAGCAGAAAATTGCGACGGTAAATTGGGTTGCCTTTCCTGAAAAGACACCAATTAATTTTGAGTTAACGGCTGATGCTCCGATGAATTCGTTTTGGATTCCACAACTTGGCGGTCAAATGTATGCGATGACTGGGATGGTAACGCCGCTTCGTCTTATTGCAGGGACCACCGGAGAATTTCCCGGTTCGACAGCAGAGTTAAGTGGTCAAGGATTTGCGGGCATGAGATTTTTGGCAAAATCGTTATCACAAAACGATTTTGACGCATGGGTTTCATCGGTGAAACAATCGCATCAGATCCTTAATTTTAAGACATATAAAGTATTAGCTAAGCCAAGCGAAGACAACAAGCCAACCTTCTACTCATCGACAGAGGATCGTCTCTATACTACAATAATAAAGCAATTTATGGCGCCACAGACAATAGATTCAGGACAAGAAACGCAAATGATGCCAGGAATGAAAATGTAATATGGAGCAATTTATTTTAGGAAAACTTACCTGGAATTCATTACCACATGAGTGGTTTACATTAGGTGGAACAAGCGCGTTTGTCGGTCTGGGCGCGGGCGTTGCAGCTCTCTTAATATATTTCAAGCGCTGGAAATGGCTCTGGACTGTATGGCTTACCTCAACTGATCCAAAAAAAATCGGTATCATGTATATTGTTATCGCATGTTTCATGTTCGCTCGGGGGGCGCTGGATGCTGCGATGATATGGGCCCAGCAAATACTTGGTGCCAGCAACGTGCCTGGATTTCTTGGTTCCTCACATGGGTATCTCAGCGCTGATCATTTTCAACAGATCTTTACTGCACATGGCGACATCATGGTTTTTTTTGTCACCATGGGATTTCTTTTTGGTCTGATCAACTTGATTGTGCCACTCCAAATTGGCGCGCGAGATCTTGCCTTTCCATTTTTAAATTCTTTAGGTTTTTGGTTATACGTGGCGGGGGTCGTTATGATCAATCTTTTTTTTGTCGTTGGTGGAGAGTTTGGCGCGACGGGCTGGCTCGCAATCTCGCCACTTTCTGAACTTCAATTTAGTCCGGGTGTAGGTGTTGATTATTGGATATGGAGTTTACAGATTTCAGGATTAGGGACCTTGATCGGAGGTATTAATTTTTTGGTTACTATCTTAAAAATGCGCGCTCCGGGTATGACGCTCATGCGTATGCCGTTATTTACATGGACTTCTTTGTGCAGCATGGCGCTCGTTATTTCTGTCTTTCCTATTCTTGCCATAACCATCGCGCTTTTGAACATGGATCGTTTTTTCGGGATGCATTTCTTTACGACAAATTTTGGCGGTAACCCAATGATGTATTGGAATCTTATCTGGATGTGGGGACATCCGGAGGTATATATTTTGATTCTTCCCTCTTTTGGTATTTTTTCTGAAGTGGTTGCAACTTTTTCTCAAAAGCGGCTCTTCGGATATCGCTCTTTGGTTGCTGCTGCGATAGCAATTACTCTTCTTTCCTTCACAGTATGGCTTCATCATTTTTTTACGATGGGTGCGGGTGCCGATGTGAATGCTTTCTTTGGCATCATGACGATGTTTATTGCAATACCAACCGGCGTACAAATATTTAACTGGCTTTCTACAATGTTTCGAGGGAGAATTATTTTTGCTTCTCCAATGTATTGGTTTTTAGGTTTTGTTAGTACATTTACTTTTGGTGGCATGGCGGGAGTTTTGATGGCAAACCCTGCTGCTGATTATCAATTACATAACAGTTTATTTTTGGTAGCTCATTTTCATACAATGATTGTGGGAGGAGCGCTGTTTGGTATTTTTGCAGGCATTACCTATTGGTTTCCTAAGGTAATGGGTTTCAAACTTAACGAACGACTTGGTAAATATGCGTTTTGGTTCTGGATTGTCGGGTTCTTTGTTTCCTTTACTCCGCTCTATATTCTGGGTATGATGGGTGCGACAAGACGACTTGATCATTATGCTGCTTCAACCGGCTGGCAAGCATTATTCATTATTTCAGGGATAGGTTTTCTCATTATTTGTTGTGGAGCGTTACTCCAGATAATACAAATAATCGTGAGTATTAAACAAAGAAAAGAAAATCGCGACCTGACCGGCGATCCATGGAATGGTAGAACACTTGAGTGGGCAACTGCATCTCCGCCGCCATTCTATAATTTCGCAGTAATACCAGAAGTGAAAAGTCGTGATGCGTTTTGGGAAATGAAGCAACAAGTAAAAACCAGAGCAGCTGTAAAGTATAAGGATATTGAATTGCCCAAAAATACAGCAATGGGTATCTATCTCTCTGGATTTGTCTTTCTTTTTGGTTTTGCTATGGTATGGCATGTCATATGGCTTGCTATTGCGAGCTTGCTTTGTGCTATCGGAGTCGTTTTCATCCGATCGCTTGATGAAGATAATGAATATATTCTTACCGCTTCAGAAATTGAGAAGATTGAAAAAGAAAGAGGAAAAAAGTAACTATGTCGCTAAAAAAAATTGAAAAAGGTCACAAATCAGAAGCTGACGACAGAACTATCTTTGGTTTTTGGGTTTATCTCATGACTGATCTTGTCATGTTTGCTGGTCTTTTCGCAGCCTTTGCAGTGCTTCGAAATAGTACAGTCGGTGCGATTTCCATGCATGAACTTTTTAACGGTCCTTTTGTCCTTACTGAGACAATCATCCTTCTCATTAGTAGTT
>DASQPC010000085.1:0-3884 GCA_035644155.1 Candidatus Methylomirabilota bacterium | reverse complement strand
TTTTATAAATTTACCCTTGCTGGTATCCAAGAAAGTTATCTAGCAAAATCCACACAGCAGCACACCACAACCGCACAACCAAAACCTATCCAATCAACTCCCCCATCACAACCCCAGCCTTTGGCAACATCTGAAAGCAATATTACTGATTCGGGAGTGATTCGGTTATATGTCTGGCGAGGAGCAATTGATGCGTGGAAAGCAAATCCTCTCTTTGGAACAGGCGTTGAAACTTTCGCATTTGCCTATTATAAATTCAGACCTGCCGGACACAATCTTACTTCAGAGTGGGATTATCTCTACAACAAAGCACACAATGAATATCTTAACTATCTAACAACAACCGGCCTTTTTGGTCTTGGCACATACCTTGCCTTCATAGGATTATTTCTTCTCCTTTTTGCGAAATATCTTTTCTTTCAGAAAGAGCAAAAGATAACAGAAAACCAAAAACAAAAAAATATGTCACAGACGAGCGATAACAACACAAAATTCTATCGTATTGTAACAATCGCCTTAGTAAGTGGCTATATTTCTATCCTCATCAGTAATTTTTTTGGTTTTTCTGTGGTCATTATCAATGTATATCTTTTTCTTTTTCCTGCTTTTGTCTTGCTGCTTGAAGATCGACTAACCAATAAATCATTCAGTTTTGGACCTTTTGGTAATACTGACGCAACAAATCCTTATCAGTGGACGCTGATTGGCATTTTTATCTTGTGTGCGGGATATGTTATTATTGGTCTCTGTCGTTTTTGGTACGCTGATACAAAATATGCACTTGGTTATAATCTAGATCGTGTTGGAAATTACCAACAAGCATATCCGCTCCTTCTTGCCGCAGCGCAAATCGAGCCACGTGAACCAGTTTATAAAGATGAATTATCAATTAATCTTGCTGTCCTGGCAGGTGCGTTATTTGCGCAAA
This sequence comes from Candidatus Methylomirabilota bacterium, assembly GCA_035644155.1. Lineage (GTDB taxonomy): Bacteria > Patescibacteriota > Microgenomatia > Levybacterales > UBA12049 > DATIGJ01. The sequence continues at coordinate 2,956 of DASQPC010000085.1, read as the reverse complement.
ATGACACAACCAATGGTACGCAATTTGCCAATAATGCCATCGCATTAAATGACGATGTTTTGGCAACTCATTCCAATGATGTTATTTATTGGAAGAATCGAGTAAGACTCTTTTATACGCTTGCACAATCAGGACATAGTCAACAAGCAGCAGATTTTGCAGAGGCACTCAAAGCAATACAAAAAGCCTATGAACTAGCACCAACGGATGCAAAAATTGCTTATAATCTTGGCGTGCTCTATGGACAAACAGGAGATATACCAAAAGGTATTACAGTGCTTCAAGAAACAATCAAACTTAAACCAGATTACCGGGATGCGTATTTTGCCTTAGGTCTTTTTTATCATCAAATGGCTGTTGACAGCAAAAATCATGTTATTAACCCCGAACTACAACAAAAAGCTATCGAAACATATCAATATATTCTTAGTCATCTTTTTCCAAAAGATGCAGAAGCCGAAAAAAATCTCAAAGAATGGCAAACACAATGATTTGCCTAAAAAGGCTTTGCATTCAGCATTACCTATAGTATAATAGCTCTACTATGTTAAAAATTATCCAGGCACCAAATCCAGTCCTGTCACAAAAAGCCAAAGCAGTAACGCGTATCGATAAAATAGTCACCCATCTTCTCCAGCAAATGGAAGAGACCCTTGATCATGCAAGCGATCCAGAAGGCGTTGGATTGGCAGCGCCACAAGTTGAAAAATCTCTCCAAATTTTTATCATCCGCGAATCACCTCATGCACCATTGCTTACTTTTATTAATCCAAAAATCGAAGAATTTTTTGATAAATCCGAAGAAAAACAATTAGAAAAAGATCCAAAAAAGAAAAAAAAGAAACGCGACGTACAATTAGAAGGATGTCTTTCACTCAAAGATGTGTGGGGTGTTGTCAAAAGAAATTTTGGCGTTACCCTCTCTTATCAAGATGAAACAGGGCAGAAACAGACGAAAAAATTTAGCGGGTTTCTCGCAACCATTATCCAACATGAATACGATCATCTCCAAGGAACACTTTTCCCCAAAAGAGTACTTGAGCAAAACAGCCCACTCTATCATTCAGTTAAAAATACCAAAGGAGAGACTGAATTTGAAGAAATAAAGTTATAAATGAAAATTATATTGTTTGGTGCCTCAAAATTTGTTATTCCTCTTATTGAGATGCTCAAGAATCATTATTCCCTTGCGCTTGTCGTGACAACAGAACGTGATCCTCTGGATACTCTTCCAGCATATTGTCAAAAACATGCTATTCCCTATCTTTCCATAAAAACCCTTTCTGAAGCTTTAGAACGAATAGAACAAACACAACCAGATCTGGGTATCCTCGCTTACTTTGGACTGATCCTGCCTCAAAAACTTTTACAATTATTCCCTCATGGTATTCTTAATATCCACCCTTCTCTTCTTCCTCACTATCGTGGTGCCACACCAGTTCAAACTGCACTCCTCAACGGCGATCAAAAGACAGGAGTTAGCATTATCAAACTTGATGAACAAATGGATCATGGGCCAATTCTTGCCCAAGCACATGAAACTATCTCCTCAACTGATACTACTGCATCACTTCATGAAAAATTATTTACCAAAGGAACAGAAATGTTACAAAAAATTATTTCTGCATATCTGGACAATAAAATAACAGCGCAAAAACAAAATGACGAACAAGCAACCTATACAAAACGTTCTTTTACCAAGCAAGATGGGTATATTGATACAAGCAATCCTCCTGACCTGATGCAGCTTGATCGGATGATCAGAGCATATTATCCCTGGCCGACTGTGTGGACAAAATTAAAAATTAAGAATCAAGAATCAAGAATCAAGTTACTACCAGAAAAACGGATACAAGTAGAAAGCCGTAAGCCTATGACAATAAAAGATTTTATCAATGGGTATCCAGAAGTTCAAAATGAAATTACAAAATTATTTGATCCTCTTGATGTTTAAATTCCTGCTTCTTAATTCTATTATGCTGTAGCGACTTGAGAAGCTGTAGATTCTGCAGTTTGCCCTGAATTTGAACGAAGGGTTGCGCGTTTGAACATACGCAGACATTTTGTACAAAGTCTCACTTTCATTGATTGACTACCAACCGTGATACGTGCAACATGAAGATTTGGTTTAAAAATCTTGCGGGTTCGTCTTTTGGAATGAGACACATTGTGTCCATACATGACGCCTTTGCCACAATTATTACATTTCATTCCCATAGGACAATATGATATCATATTAAGACATTTATCTCAAGGGCACGTATGGATATCTTATTTGCAGTTTTAAGCATCGTCGTTTTGATTTACTCTTCAATCCTCCATGAAATTGCTCATGGCTTTATTGCTTATCGTCTCGGCGACCCAACAGCCAAACTGTTGGGCCGCATTACGCTTGATCCACGCAAACATATTGATCCGTATATGAGTATTCTTCTGCCTATTCTTTTATATATCTCCACTGGTGGCCGCTTTCTCTTTGGCGGCGCCAAACCAGTCCCCGTTGACCCATTCAATCTCCGTGATGGCAGAAAAGATCTAGCGCTCGTGTCGCTTGTTGGCCCACTTACCAATCTCCTTCTCGCAATCGTTGCTAGTATCTTTATCCATATCTTCTTTCCAGGATTCCGGTTTGTTGAAGTACTCAATAGCGGCATTAGTGGTTTTGTGCTTGCAACAACTGTGCAATGGAATCTCGTTTTGGCAATCTTCAATCTTGTCCCTATTCCTCCACTTGATGGCTCAAAAGTCTTCTCGCTCCTTCTTCCACCTCATCAAGCAGCCGCTTATTTGTCAATCGGCTCATCAGGGATGATTATTCTTATGCTTTTACTCTTTTTTCCAATCGGTGGTTTTTCTCTGATGAATATGGTCTACAGCCTCGTCACCTTTTCCCTCTCTCTCTTAGGGTTATAAACTGAATAACTATACTATAACTTATTGACATTTTTCACAACTG
>DASQPC010000084.1:0-4316 GCA_035644155.1 Candidatus Methylomirabilota bacterium | reverse complement strand
AAGATTAAATGCTTGAAAGATAAATCCTATCTTGCGATTTCGAATATCTGCGAGTTGATCATCTGTCAGGTTTTCGACATTTTCACCATCAAGAATATATGTACCGCTTGTTGGCGTATCAAGCGCACCAAGGATATGCATCAAGGTTGACTTACCTGAACCAGATGGTCCCATGATAGCAACAAATTCACCTTTCTTTATCGTAAATGATACATCAGCTAACGCAACTGTTTCCATTGCTTCTGTTTTATAAATCTTTGATAAATGGGAAACATCAATAATTATATTAGCCATAAAAAGCGTTTATTATTGGCCTCGTCGAAAAACTACTCCCCCTCCGCCACCAAAACCTCTTCCACCACCAAGCCCACTAAATGGTGAACTGCCAGTACTACCTCCTGTTGCACTCGTCTGGGAAACAATACTTGTGACAACCGTATCTCCTTCTGATAATCCTGAAGTGATTTCAGTAGTACTATCAGATGTGATGCCTGTCTCAACCGGAACGGCTGTTACTTGTCCATTTTTCAAGACCCGGACTGTTGGGGTACCATTGGTTGTCTGAATTGCGCTTGTTGGGACTTGCAACACATCTTCTTTTCTGTTGGTTTGAATAATAACAGATGCAGTCATACCAGGTTGAATAGTAGCTGGCGGCTCAACAAGACTAATATACACATTGTACGTCACGACACCAGAACTTGTTGTACCGATGGTATCAACACTCGTAACAGTTCCGACAAATGTTTTGTCAGCAAAAGCATCAAGGGTTACTGTTGCCTTCTGCCCAACATGCACATTGGGAATATCAACTTCACTGACCTGTGCTTTTATGGAAAGCATTGAAAAATCACCAATCACAAGCACTGGAGAACTACTTGTACTTGAAGAAGACGATGTTGTTGTCGCAGAACTATTATTTGTATTACTCGTATTATTATTTACCGCAGAGACACTGCTGCCGACAAGTACTGAAAGATTTGCAACAGTACCACCAACAGGAGCAGTGACAATCGCATTCTGTGTTGCCTGATATGCAAGTGATGCATTGTTTAATGCTGCCTGTGCCTGACTAATGACTCCTTGCTGATTTGTATAATCTGCCTCAGCTTGCAACCAATCAGCATTTTCCTCAATATATGTCGGATCACTTTTCTGTTGATCACTTGGATTTGAGATTCCTTTATCATTGATAAAAGTTTGATTTGCTTTAAAGAGCGCTGATTGTAATGAGTTCATTTTTGATTTTGCTGTATTCAGATTGTTTTGAGCTGAGAGATAATCTGCATAGGCTGATGCTTGCTCTTGAGGAGTTGCGGTTGCGTTTACTTGAAACAAATTTTGCCCTGCACTCACGGTATCACCATTTTTAACAGAGACTTCTTGGATAATCCCATCTGCAGGAGAACCAACAGAAACTTGGCTGCCTGCTGCAACACTTCCGCTTTCAGAAACAGCACTAATAATTTCACCTTTTGTGACTTGAGCTGTTTGATATTGCTGTTTTTGTTTGTTTGCGGCACTCACTCGCGAAAAAGCAAACCAGACCACAAGAAGCACCACTGCTATAAGAAGCGCTTTTTTCTTCCATGAAGCTATCAGAAACCAATTAATAAAGCCTTTGATTTTACTCATTGTCCGCATTGTAAAAATATTACCTGAAAACTAGCTGAAATAATTTTATGCAGCAAGTTTTATTGGAAGCTGCACGGTAAATGTTGTACCTTTATTCAGCTGACTCTTGACTTGCATTGAACCTTTATGCTGTGTAATAAACTTTTTGGCAATAGCAAGTCCCAGCCCATATCCCGCAACTGTTGTGGTGGTACGAGAAGTATCAACACGATAAAATCTATCAAAAATATGGACAAGATCGTTCTCCTCTATACCGACTCCTTGATCAGTGACAGAAATGAAAAGCATATGCTCTTTTTTCTTACTACGAAGCGTTATTATTGTTCTTTTTGAACTATATTTAATTGCGTTATCTAACAAAATAACAAATACTTCGCAAAGCATATGAGCATTGCCGACAAGTGTTGTCTCTTCTATGGTATTTTCAATTGCAATATGTTTGCGCGATGCGAGTGGACTGACTCGTTTCAGTGCTGCTTCAATAGTCTTAAGAAGAGAAAGCTGTTGAAAAGAATGAGTATCATTGTGGTTTCTGTATGATGTCAAATCAATTAAGCTGTCAGACAGTGTTTGGAGCTTGACGACTTCTTCCAGATTACTTGCTAACAATTTTTTTGCGTCTGCTATTGCGAGTTTTTTATCACGCAAGTTTACCTCAATCTCTGAACGAAGCGAGGTGAGCGGCGTTCGTAACTCGTGCGAAGCATCAGTAATAAATCTATCTTGCTCATCAATCATAACCCGAATAGGCCTCAGCGTTCTTCCTGCCAAAAAATAGCCAGCTCCGCCAGCCAAAAGCAAAATGCCAAGATTAATCAAGCCTAAAATAATAAGTAATCGCTTTCGTGCTTCTACCAAAAGTGCCGGATCATACTGAGGAAGTGGCAAGGCAGCAGGAAAAGATTGCATGATTTGTTCGAGACGCTCTCTCCTTACTTGTTGGAGACGATCAAATCGATCAAGTTCCTGATTTATTTCAAAAAAGATTATTGCGCTAAAAAAAACGCTAATCACCATGATAATCAGAAGATACCAAGCGGTAAGTTTTAAACGGGTTGATTCAAACATTTATGTATTTCCTATCTTATACCCAAATCCCCTTACGGTATGAATAAGTTTTTCTCCTTTCGGGTTGCTGTCGATTTTATCGCGAAGATGTTTGATATAAACTTCAACAGAATTTGGTAATACATCAGCATCATAATTCCAAACATGATTGATAATTTGTTCTTTGGTGATAATTTTGCTTGGATGGCGCATGAGATATTCAAGCAGGGCAAATTCTTTACTGGAAAGATGAATGCCTTTGCCGCTGCGTTTTACTTCATACGCAATAGTATCAAGCGTGAGATCGCCAATTCGCAGCAGTGAACCGGTTGTTTGTTTTGGTCTTCTCGTCAAAACACGAATTCGTGCCAATAATTCAATAAAGGCAAAGGGTTTAACAAGATAATCATCGGCTCCAGCATTGAGTCCTTCTACCCTATCTTCGACCTGTCCTTTTGCCGTAAGCATTAAAATTGGTGTATGAATGTTTTTTTCTCGAAGCGTCTTCACAATTGCGACTCCTTCAATTTCGGGAAGCAGACGATCAAGGATAATCAAATCATACTCTTCACTCATTGCAAAATCCAAACCTTCTCTTCCGTTAAAAACCACATCAACAGCATAATTCTCCTGTTCAAGGCCTTTTTTTATGGAATTGGCAATTTTGTGCTCATCTTCAATAACTAAAATTCTCATGGGTATAGATTATATCAAGTTTGCTGAAAATAGGCTGAAAAACTACTCGATCAATCCGCATTAACTGCCTAATTTAATAAATGCTTAATACTTTCCTGTTTCAATAAGAACAATGGATGTTATTCAGCAATATGTCAATAGTAACCTCGCAAAAACACTCGATCATGCATTGGAAGGCTTCCAAATTATTAGTTTTGATTGGCGTTATTTGTATGTCAATGAAACTGTTGCAAAACAAGGAAGACAAACAAAAGAGAAACTTTTAGGAAACACAATGATGGAAATCTATCCAGGCATTGAAAAAACACCTGTCTTTAGCCAAATCAGTCGTTGCATGCAGGAACGTGTATTTTGCAGTATGGAGAATGAATTCAACTTCCCTGATGGGAAGAAAGAATGGTTTGAACTCCATATGGAGCCTGTACCAGAAGGCGTCTTAATATTCTCGATCAATATTACAGAACGGAAAAAAACACAAACAAAATTACAGGAAGCAAATATCAAAAATGGAAACATTTTAGCGAGCATTGGCGAAGGCCTTCTTGTCACGAATCAAAATGGCAGTATAGTCATGCTGAATCGCGCAGCTCAAGAAATGCTTGGTTATACAACAGAAGAACTGTTGGATAAATCCATAACAACTGTCTTGCCAATGGTTGATGAAGAGGAAAAAACAATAGTAGAAAAAGATCGTCCAATATCGCTCGTCTTAGCAACAAAGAAAACAATTACGAATACAAAAAATTATTACATCCGGAAAAATAGAGAAAAATTCCCTGTTGCTGTGACCATCACACCAATTTTGTCTCAGGAAAAACTTACGGGAACAATCGAAGTTTTTAGAGATATAACAAAAGAAAAAGCAATTGATAAAGCAAAGACGGAGTTTGTTTCCATTGCATCCCATGCGCTGAGAACTCCCCTTGGCATATCGAAAT
>DASQPC010000083.1:0-2412 GCA_035644155.1 Candidatus Methylomirabilota bacterium | reverse complement strand
TATTCCACAGATTCTTGCAGGAGCAGAGCCTGTTGCAACAAGTGTTCTCGCATCTTTTTTTATTCTTTTTATAACAACATACATTTCGCATGGAGTTTCAAAACAAACAACAGTTGCATTTCTCTCGACATGTGTTGGTTTACTTCTCGCAATTGTCTTTTCCTTTAGTGCCATTGTTTTTACTGGAATAACAGGATATGGAACAAACGACGCAGTAGATATGCATTTTTTGACACCTTTTTTGTTAAATGTAAAAGGACTTTTTCTTGCCGGAATTATTATTACAACACTTGGAGCGTTAAATGATGTTACCGTTACTCAGGCAACAGCGGTGTTTCAATTAGCCAAGCAGAAAGAAAAACTTTCTTTTTTAGCATTGGCGAAGCAAGGAATTGTGATCGGGAGAGAACACGCGATTTCCCTTATCAATACGCTTGTTCTCGCTTATACAGGTGGTTCTTTATCTGTTATTATCTATTTTCTTGTAACCCAAAAGCAGCAGCCTGTTTGGTCTATTATTGGAAATGAATTTTTGGCAGAAGAAGTGATTCGGACAATTGGTGGGACAATGGGTCTTGTTTTGGCAGTTCCTCTAGCAACATATTTTGCTGCATATGTTGTAACAAGGGGAAATTTTAAAAAGACGTTCCTTCTCAAAAAATAGTATCATTACTTTTGTTTCGCTTCGAGGTATTTTTTGCCGTGACCGAGATTTGTATTGATTGGAACATTTTCTTTACAAAGCTGGCAGTTTGTTTCATCATATAGTTCTACTGGAAGTTTTGCTAAAGAATCGAAAGGTGCTCCAATAATATTTTCTGTTATCGAAGAGGGATCTGAATTTATATTTGCCATGGCGCAAACTTCTATAATGTTTCCTCCCGCTTCGTTTACGGCCTTGACCACCTTTTTAACAGATATCCCTGTTGTAACGATATCTTCAACAATCAGAATATTTTTTCCTTTTACATATTTATCGTATCCTCTTGTGAAGATTTGGTTACTTTCTGCCCCCGATGAGAAACTTCCTTTATCTTTTTCAGTATAGACACTTATTATTTCATAACTTTTCGTTTTTGAAAGATGATATGCAACCCATTGAGCAAGAACGATTCCTCCAAGTGCTGGAGCAACGACGACATCAATAGTGCGATTTTTATATTTTTCAGCAAATAATTTACCCATTTCTGATGCAAGGAGAGGATGGGCAAATATCGCCATTTTATTCAAATAACGAGGCGCATGTTTGCCAGAGGTGTAAACAAAATGTCCGGTAAAAATTCCTTCAGCTTTCTGTAGTAATGTTAATACTTCATCATTCATACGTTATCTATATGTATTAATTTCGTCTCGTAATTTTTTCGTTTCTGCTCTTGCTTTTCCTGCAAAATCATTTCCCGATGATGCAAAGATGATACCTCTTGATGAGTTAATTATCAAGCCTGCATTTTGAGAGTTGAGGCCTGCTTTGACTGTTTTCTCAACATCTCCTCCCTGGGCACCAATGCCTGGAACCAAGAAGGTCATATCTCCTGCTAATTGTCTGATTTCTGCCATTTCTTCTGGGTATGTTGCTCCGACAACTATCATACAATTACCATTTTTATTCCATTCTTTGACAATTTTTTCGGCAACGATTTTATAAAGTGGTTTTGTGGTATGAGATCCCTCGACTCCGTTCGGGATGACAAGGAGATCTTGAAATTCTCCTGCTCCAGGGTTACTTGTTCGGCATAAAATAATAGTTCCTTTATCTGCTCTCGCGAGAAAGGGTTTAATTGCTTCTCCACCGAGATATGGTTGGAGTGTTACCGCATCAACTTGTAAATAATCAAAACAAAATTTTGCATAGCCTTCGTTGGTGTTGCCAATATCTGCTCTTTTTGCATCAAGAATAATTGAGATTTCGGGATAGGTTTGGTTAATGTAATCGCAGGTCATTTTTAGCTCCCCTACTCCCCTATCTCCACGTGCTTCATAAAATGCCGAGTTTGGTTTGTAGGAACAAACGAGATCGTGGGTTGCATCAATAATTGCTTTGTTAAATGCAAATTGCGGATTGTCTTTTGTTTTAATACTTTCTGGAAGTTTGTCAATATCGCTATCGAGCCCGACGCAGACGAGAGAATTGTTTTTTTCGATACTTTTGTTGAGTTTGTCTTGAAAGTTCATGAGTGTTCCAGTGCTGTTGCGATCTCTCCATCTTCACGTCGTGTTTCAACGTCTTTAATAAGTGGATCGATTGCAGTAAGAATCAGATTGGAAAACTTTATAAATCTTTCATCAAACTTGTCCATCATCATTTGAAAATTATGATTATTTTTTTGACGAAAGGCTTCAAAACTGGCATTGAGTCTTTCTGAAAGTTCATCTTTTGTTAATGGAGTTTTATTTTCAATTTTTTGTTTCATG
>DASQPC010000082.1:0-6431 GCA_035644155.1 Candidatus Methylomirabilota bacterium | reverse complement strand
CTTACTTGTGTTGCTGCCGGTGCCGATCCTGCGGTTGGAGTCACAGGATTGAAGTAATCCTCACTGTTTTCTTCTTTGCTTGATTGCATGCAAGTTTCAATATATAATTGTACTCATGTTCAAGCCTGTATCGCCAAAAATAAATTTTCCAGAGATTGAAGAAGAAATCCTTAAGCTTTGGAAAGAAAAAAAGATTTTCGAAAAATCAATCTCATCTCGTCCTGAAGATCATGAATGGACATTTCTTGATGGGCCACCGTTTGTAACTGGTATGCCGCATTACGGTTCGCTTCTTTCCAGTCTTCCCAAAGATTTATTTGGTCGCTATTTTACTATGAGAGGGTATCGTGTCAGACGTGTTTGGGGATGGGACGGACATGGTTTACCAATAGAAAACAAAGTAGAAGGAGAGCTTGAGATTAAGCGGAAAAAAGATATTGAAGACAAGATTGGCATTAAAAAATTCATTGAGCGTTGTTTGTATTACGTCAATCAAGTTTCAGGGGAATGGGAATGGTATGTTGATCACATCGGCCGCTGGGTAGATTTTAAAAATGCTTACAAAACCTGGGATCTTGACTACATGGAATCAGTCATGTGGGTTTTCAAACAGATGTATGACAAAGGTTCTATTTATAAAGGATTGAAAGTTTCTCTCTACTGTCCTCACTGTGCAACACCGATTTCTAATTTTGAAGTTGCAATGGATGCTGATAATTATAAAGAGATACAAGATGCAGCAACGACCTACAAATATCAGCTTGTTGATGAGAAAGATACCTATATTCTGGCTTGGTCAACAACTCCATGGAATAAGATCGTTACTCCAGCTCTTGCTGTTAATCCCAAGTTGACCTATGTCAAAATGAAACAAGGTGATGAATATTATATCTTGGCTAAAACGACACTTAAGATGCTTACAGAAGAGCCCAAATATACAATCGTTGATGAATTCCAAGGATCTACTCTCGTTGGTAGAAAATTTGTCCCGCATTATGATTATTATCCAATTGCGAAAGGTGAAAAAGCTTTTGAAATTATTCCAGGAGATTTTGTGACGCTTGATGAAGGTACCGGTGTGGTGACAATTGCTGCCTACGGCGAAGAAGATTTGAAAGTCATGCAAGAGCAGAATGTACATATTGAAATGCATCTTGATGAAGAAGGTATTATCAAATCTGATGTTCCACAATTTGCCGGTATGTACTACCTTAAGGCCAATAAAGCAGTTGATGAAGATTTGGCAAAACGAGGCCTTATTTACAAGGCCGAAGAAACACCACATCGAGTTCCTTTGTGTTGGCGTTGTCACACAAGACTTTATCATGCTCCAATTAACGCATGGTATGTCAATGTCCAAAACCTCAAAGAGAAAATGAAACAGACCAATGAACTTGTGAATTGGTTCCCAAAGCATTTTAAATATGGTCGCTTTCTTAAGAGTTTGGAAAATGCGCCTGATTGGAATATTTCACGCAATCGCTATTGGGGATCGCCTGTTCCTGTTTGGGAGTGTGAATGTGGCGAACGGTTTGTGCCAGGATCAATTAAAGAACTTGAAGAAAAATCCGGCAAAAAAATAACAACGCTTCACAAACCAGATATTGACGAGATAACAATTTCTTGTCAAAAGTGTGATAAAGAGACTCATCGTGTGCCTGAAGTGTTGGATAGCTGGATTGAGGCTGGTTCTGCCTCATTTGCTGAGAGACATTTTCCTTTTGGTGAAAAGGTTAATCTTGAGAGTTTTTATCCACCGGATTTTATTGCTGAGTATACTGGTCAAATCCGTGCGTGGTTTTATGTCATGCATGTTATCGCAAATGTCCTAGAACTTCGTAAAGATGGACAAAACATGCTTTCTCGAAATGTTTTGGTTGAGGGCGTGATTCTGGGAACAGATGGACGTAAAATGAGTAAAAATTTCAAAAATTATCCAGATCCCAAAGAAATGTTACAAAAGTATGGAGGAGATGCATTACGTCTTTATCTTCTTGGTAGTCCAGTTATGAATGGCGAGGATATTTTGATTTCAGAAGATCAATACAAGCAGCAAGTTCGTGGAATAATGCTTATCCTTTGGAATGTTTACAACTTCTTTGTAACCTATGCAAATCTGGACAAATGGGAGCCTCACTCCTTGTCATCTCAAGCAAAGTCGAGAGATCTCCTTCATTCCACTCGGAATGACAAAAACAACAACGTTTTAGATCAATGGATTCTTGCCTTACTTAACAAAACAGTTGAAAGAGTCAGTAAGAGTTTGGATACGTATGATACGATTACAGCAATTGATACGCTCAAAAGCTTCGTCAGCGATCTTTCTACGTGGTATATTCGCCGAAGTCGCGACCGTGTTGGGCCGAGTGCTACTGACCAAAATGATAAAGAAGCATGTTATCAAACAACATATACAGTATTACTGACACTCTGTAAATTATTTGCGCCAATTGCGCCTTTCTTGAGTGAGTCGATATATACCAATCTTACTGAGGAAGAATCAGTTCATCTCGCAGATTGGCCATCGTACACCAAAATTTCAAAGGAGCAGCATAGGTTGATTGAAGAAATGATTTCTGTTCGAAAAATTGTTGAAATTGCGTTATCAAAAAGAAAAGAAGCACAAATCAAAGTGCGCCAACCACTGGCAAGATTAGTTATTGCAAGCGGAACGAGTGGATTTTCAGATTCGTTTGTGCAACTGATTAAAGATGAAGTAAATATCAAAACAATTACGTTTGAAACACATGGACAAACAACTGAAATGAACATTATTCTTGACACAACGATAACGCCAAAACTTAAAGCAGAAGGGCAAGCGCGCGACATTATCCGCATGATTCAAGATGAAAGGAAAAAGCTGGAAACAAGTCTTGATGAACGTGTTGACGTGGCACTTCCTGAATGGCCAGGGGATTTTGAAGAGTATATTAAGAATAACGCATTAGTTAACTCTTTAACAAAAGGTACATTTCAGATAAAAAGGTTAAACTCTTGACCGCTTATGAAATCTCGTTTTCCTATTGATTGGTGGTTACTTATCCCAGTATTTATTCTTGTTGGTATTAGTCTCACAACACTTTTTTCTGTAAATATTACCTATTTTAAAACACAGCTTATCTCCTTCGTGATTGCACTTCTTGTCTTTTTCTTTTTTGCCCGTATCAATATTGATTTTCTCAAGCAAATAAAAACACCAATATATATTTCTTCACTCGTGTTATTATCAATTATTTTTGTGATTGGTATCGAGAGTAGAGGAGCGATTCGTTGGATTGATATTGGCGGGGTGAGGTTGCAATTTTCAGAAGTACTTAAGCCGTTTCTTTCTGTTGCTTTTGCCGTTTTTCTTGCGGATAGCCGTTTTTCTCCAAAAAAAACATTTTTTTTGAGTATTCTTCTCTTATTACCAATTGTTTTTTTGATTTATCTACAACCTGATTTAGGAAGTGCGTTGATTTATGTTTTTGTAGCGTTTTTTATTTTTTTGGTCAATGGCTACCCTCTCCGTTGGTTTGGATTAGTTTTTTTGCCATTTGTGCTTATTTCACCACTTATTTGGACAATGCTGCATGAATATCAGAGACAACGGTTACTTACTTTTTTACATCCTGCCGTTGATCCTTTAGGTACTTCATATAATAGTATTCAGGCAGTTATTGCAATCGGCTCAGGTACATTTATTGGGCAAGGCTGGTTTCAAGGAACACAGTCATCACTTCGATTTCTGCCTGAAAGACATACGGATTTTATATTTGCAACGCTTGCTGAAGGCATTGGATTTGTTGGTGCCACATTGGTTATTGTTACATTTGCTTTTCTTTGTTACCGAGTTTATCTCATTTTTAAGAATGCTGACGATAGATTTACTAAGACACTTGCAGGATGCTGTTTTGCATTTTTTCTCATTCAAGGATTTGTGAATATAGGCATGAATGTCGGTTATTTACCAATTGTTGGTGTAACACTTCCTTTTGTTTCATTTGGAGGAAATTCACTTATCTCAAACTTTATTTTTCTTGGAATTCTTTCCTCTTTGAGTACCTCACAGAAAAATAAACACGTGCTGGAAATTAAATGATAAGTTTGCTATAATCACACAATAGTATGAAATATGCAGTTTTTGCCTCAGGCGGCAAACAATATAAAGTAGTTGAAGGAAATATCGTTGAGCTTGAGAAGCTTAAAGTTGACGAAGGGAAAACTCTCACTTTTGACACAGTGCTTTTCTATTCAGCAGATGGTGTCGTCAAAATAGGACAACCTCAACTTTCTGATATTACAATCACAGCAAAAGTGCTGGGCCAAATCAAAGGAGTTAAAATTCGTGTTGCCAAATTTAAAGCAAAGGCTCGATACCGCAAAGTATATGGACACAGACAACAATTAACCAGAGTTCAAATCGAAAGTATTAACGCAGGCACATCTAAAAAAGCAAAAACTGAAACAACTGAAGAAAATAAAGTAAAAGAAACAAAAGCAAAAAGCGTAACCAAAAAATAAAGAGTTGACAATTGTGAAAACTTATCGTAATATTGAGATGATTTTTCACAGCAATATTTAACTATGGCACACACAAAAGCACAAGGTTCAGTAAAAGGAAATAGAGATTCACGGCCAAAACGCCGAGGAGTTAAGTTGTATGGTGGGCAAAAAGCTCTTCCAGGCAATATTATCGTTCGCCAAAAAGGGACATCATTTTTTCCAGGTAATGGTGTGCTCATGGGTAAAGATTACACGCTTTTTTCCGTTGCAGAAGGAAAAGTTCAGTTCAAAACCTTAAAAGGTAAAAAATTTGTTGAGGTAATTCATGGATAATCAAGCTATCGACAAAATATACGAACTTGAAATAAATCAACTCCAATCCAATCCACTTCAACCTCGTGGTGTCATTACTCCCGATTCTTTGACAGATCTTGTTGAATCGATTCGTGAACAAGGTATTCTGGAACCAATTGTTGTTGCCAGAACCCCGGCAGGCTATCAAATTATCGCAGGAGAGCGTCGTTGGAGAGCATCAAAAATTCTTGGACTTGTGAAAGTTCCTGTTGTCGTCAAAGAAACAACGCCTCAAGGTATGCTTGAAATGTCAATTGTCGAAAATGTGCAGCGCGAAGATCTTAATCCTATTGAGAGAGCTCTTGCGTACCGCCGATTGATTGATGAATTTGGTTTGGGCACAACTGAAGTAGCAAAGCGGGTTGGAAAGAGTGTTCCAACTGTTTCGAATACTATTCGATTGCTGTCGTTACCTGATGCTATTAAAGATGCGTTGGTTGCTGGAGTTATCACAGAAGGTCATGTACGTCCCTTACTATCACTTGGTGACCATAAGCTCATGCTTGAAGTGTTTAAGACGATTCTTCGTGATAATTATACTGTACGGCAAACAGAAGACCTGACACGAAAGGTAAAAGGAGAAGTTCAACAGAAAGAACCAAGCCACAACAAAGAACATCTTTATATTCCAGAACAAGATCAGATGGAAGCGGCAATTCGAGAGAGACTGATTGTCGACAAAGTAAATATTAGGCAATCGCGAAGCATGGCAAAAATTCTTATTGAAGTTAAAGGAGATCCGGAGGAAACCACAGAAAAAATTAAAAAAATCCATAGAGCACTCACAGAATAACCTTCTCGCCGTTTCTTATTTCGAAGCAGAAAAAGGGTTATGAACAACACGCATTGTGTTTACCGGCCAATAAACAAAGATTGATTTGCCAATAACATCCGTCAACTTAAGTAAACCCCATTCACGAGAATCTGAACTGTATGGTCTATTATCTCCCATAACTAATAGATTTCCTGGTGGTACAGTAACGGGTTGATCTTCTTTCAAGAAACTGCCCCCATATGTTCGAACATCACGACTAAGATACACACTTTCATCAAGTTTTTTATCATTCACATAGACAAAGCCGTCTTTAAGAGAAACAGTATCTCCAGGAAGGCCAATAACCCGCTTAATGAAATCTTTCTCTTGGTCTGTAGGTGCTTTAAAGACAATCACATCACCTCGTGCTGGCGGTGCAAAGCGAAGGGTAATAAGATTGGTAAGAATATATTCTTGGTTTTTAAAAGTAGGGAACATCGATTCACCGCTGACCTGAAATGGTCGAAAGAGAAAGATGTAAATAACAAGAAAAATCGATGCAGCCAAAAGAATGGTCTGCATGGTATCAATGAAGAAAAAATAAATTTTGCGAAGAATTTCCATGAGATTTATTATCTCAATTCAGCCGTTCGTTTGTCAATGTGACAGGTTTTTGATAAGATTAAGATCAGAAAAAGATCTGTAGCTCAACTGTGGGGTGAGCATGATTCACATTGGCCAGTTAGCTCAGTTGGTTAGAGCGTTGCATTCACATTGCAAAAGTCGAGGGTTCGAATCCCTCACGGGCCACCATATAATGAATACATTATCTATTATT